>JBFKAF010000172.1:0-6935 GCA_041621735.1 Pseudomonas sp. | reverse complement strand
CGAGTCCTTTTGACTGGCGCGGGTGTAGGTGCTGCGTGAAATGCGCAAGACTCGGCAAGCCTGCTCACAGGAGGCCTTCCACTTGTCCAGGATGTTTAGCGCCGCACGCAGGCCGGCCGTGCATTGGCTTTTCGAGAGGTCCTGAGCTTGGATAGCTGCTGTCATGACGTGGGCCTCAATTTTGATCTGTAGAATCAAACATATCATGTGTGCGTCTGTGGATCAAAATGGTGATTGCTTCACCGATGTTTTAGCTAGCGCCCGCCTCTAGTGCCTAAGAGGGGGTGTGAGAAAATCTTGGCTGGATAAGGGGTGTAAGGCGTGCCCTTGCCCATGAAGTATTTCCGCTCCGCCTCGGTCACGGCATTGCATTGCATTGAGCGTTACCCTGCTTGTCCCAGTCGTCCCTGCACTGACGCTGTAGTTCCTTGAATCTATTTCAAATGGCCAACAGTTGTTCGGCCGGTTCGCCCTCGCGTCGTATCAGGTAGGTGGTCAGCATCGTGGGACAGCCATCCAGCGGTCGGGCCACGACGTCGGGATTGTTGAGCCCTGCGATCTTGGTCAGGCTGGAGAAACCCAGCCCGTAGCCGGCCACCACCAGCGTCATCATCAGGTCCAGGGTCGGTACGCGGTCGGCGATGGTCGGTACATAGAGGCGCGATTTTCGTTCCGACTCTGGCCCTCAAGACTGCACAAACGTTTTACACAGGCTCGGCCAGACGCGGCTGCTTTCAGTGTTCACGACACTTGGGGCTATCCACTTAACCTCGCTCTATCACGCCTTTGGGCGCTCCCCCAACGAGGTATAGCCAGGCCACTGACGTAACAGGGTGTCGACGAATTTTTCCGCCGCAGGTGACAGTGACGAACCGTGGCGCCGCACCAGGCCGAGCGTGCGGCTGATGACCGGGTCAACCAGCGGCAACTGAACCAGGATCGGGTGATCCTCGGCCGGCATGGCCAGGCTGGGCAGTGCCGCGACTCCGAGTCCGGCCTCAACCATGCCCAGCGAGGTCGACAGGTGCTGCACCTCGTAGAACCAGCTGGGGCGCCAATCCAGATTGGCCAAGCCATGATCTAGCAACACACGGTTGCCGCTCAGGCGTCCGACGCCGATCAGGCGGTAATCGCTGAGTTCACGCCAGGCCACTTGTGGCTGGTTGGCCAGCGGGTGGTCACGTCGGCAGGCCAGTACGAAAGGCTCGTTGACCAATGGGGTGAAGTCGATCTCGGCGCTCTGGCCACTGAGCATGTTGATGCCGAAATCCGCTTCGCCGCGCAGTACGGCCTCCAGTCCCTCGTGAGCACTCAAGTCGAGAATGCGGATGCGGATCTTCGGATACTGGCGATTGAATTCACGGATTACCGTCGGCAGGAAGTAGAAGGCCGCGGTGGGAATGCAGGCGAGCGTCACTTGGCCTGACTGACGCTCCGCGAGCTCCTGAATGCCCAGGATCGATCGTTCGAAATCATCCAGCAGGCGCTGCGCCTTGGGCAGAAAGTCACGACCTACCGCGGTCAGGCTGACCCGGCGCGTGGTTCGATCGAGCAATTGGGTGCCCAGCCCTTCCTCCAGCTTCTGCATACGCCTGGTCAACGCCGGTTGCGACAGGTGAATGGCCGTGGCCGCTTCGTGAAAGCTGCCCAGTTCGGCGATTTTCACGAAGGCGCGCAGGTCCTGCAGTTCGTAATTCATGCATCACCGTTATTAATGTAGGTAGTTGTTGCTTGAGTATTATCGATTTTCAGAAAGCGAGCCTTGAATTTGCTTGGGTCGCAATGATTCGTCTGCCGCAGCGAGGACATTAATGCGTAATAAGCAATAATTTCAACGATATATGCATTTTACAAATCATTAGGCGCCGCGCAGTATTTGCCAAACGCAACAAAAGACAGATTTATTGCAGCGGAGACATCATGCAGGCCATTCCTTGCGTTCTTATGCGTGGCGGTACCTCTAAAGGCCCCGTGTTTCTCGCCAACCATCTGCCGAGCGATACGGCGCAACGCGATGAGCTGTTGCTGAAGCTCATGGGCTCAGGCCATGAGCTGGAGATCGACGGTATCGGTGGCGGCAGCGCACAGACCAGCAAGGTAGCAATCGTCAGCACCTCCAGTCACCCCGAGGCGGATGTCGACTACCTGTTTGTCCAGGTCATGGTGAGTCAGCGTCGTGTCGACACGGCGCCGAACTGCGGCAACATGCTCTGTGCCGTTGGCCCGTTCGCCATCGAGCATGGCCTGGTCAATGCGGCGGCTCCGGTTACCCGAGTGCGCATCCGCAATGTCAACACCAACACCCTGATCGACTCGGAAGTGCTGACGCCCAACGGCCGGGTGCGTTATGAGGGTGACACCGCTATTGATGGCGTTCCCGGAACTGCGGCGCCGGTCAAGCTGACCTTTCTCGACGCCGCTGGCTCGAAGACCGGTCGTTTGCTGCCCACCGGGCAGGTGCGTGACTGCTTCGACGGCGTCGAGGTGACCTGCATCGACATGGCCATGCCCATGGTCATGATGCATGCCGAGGCGTTGGGCAAGACTGGTTATGAAAGCCCCGCCGAACTGGATGCCGACCGCGAGTTGCTGGCGCGCCTGGAGAGCATTCGCTTACAGGCTGGACGGGCAATGGGGCTTGGCGATGTTTCGCAGATGGTCATTCCCAAGCCAGTGCTGCTGTCGCCAGCCCGTCACGGCGGAGCACTCAGTACTCGCTATTTCATGCCGCACAACTGCCACCGTTCCCTGGCTGCCACGGGCGCCATCGGTCTGGCCAGTGCCTGCGCGCTGCCGGGAAGCGTGGCCCACGACTTGGCGCCGGTCAGCGGCGTCAGCTTAGTCCGACTGGAGCACGCCGGCGGGCAAATCGAGGTTTCGCTGGAGCCCGGCGAAGACGCTCCGCCCGAGTCCATGCGCGCCTCGCTGATCCGTACCGCGCGGCGACTATTCAGCGGCGATGTGCACGTCGCCAGCGCACGCGTTAAACGCGGGCAGCTCACAGGCTGAGTCTGGCGACTGCTCGAGTACCAACCCTCGCCCCAACCACAGTGGCGGTTATTGCAGCAACGGAGAGTATCGATGCGCAGCTATAAAAATAAGATCAGACTCGGACACACAGCGGCGCTTACCGCCAGCCTGATTTTCCCGCTCAGCGCCATGGCGCTGGACACTAGCGGCCACTCCTTGGAGTTGAAGGCACGCGGTGTTCACTTCGACCGCGATTTCGAAACTGACAGCAGCGATCGCACGCAGTCAGCGTTGGGCTTGCAACTCAACTATGAGTCAGCCTATTTCGCCGATGTGATCGGCGTTGGCGTCTCCGGCTACAGCGTCAGCAAGCTGGATAACAGCGGCAAGAATACCTCCGACGTACTCTCTGTCGATAACAACGGCGAGGTGCAGGACTCCTTCGGCCAGGTCGCTCAAGCCTTCGTCAAGCTCAAGTACCAGGATTTGGCCACCGCCAAGCTTGGTCGTCAGCTGCACAAGACCATGCTGCTTTCCAGTTCGGGTAGCCGCGCGGTGCCGAATACCTTTTCGGGTGGCAGCTTCCAGCTCACGCCGCTCCAAGGCATTAGCCTCTACGGCGCACGCTATAGCGAATGGTCGTCACGCTCGGACAGCTCCTTCGAAGCGTTCAAGACCGACAACTCCGCCGATGGCGCCATCGATTACATCGACAACGTCGGCGCCAGCTATACGTCTGGCCCGTTCAGCCTCAACCTGGAGCACCTGCGGGCGCAGGACTTCCTGAAGAAGACTGGTTTGGTCGCCTCGTACAACTTTACCCTGGGCGACCAGTCCAGCCTCAAGCTGACTGGCGGTATCCACACCTCCAGCGATGACGGCAAACTCTTCGTCACCGGCGCCGAAAGCGCCGAGCTGGACGACGAGGATGTACTGGGTGCGGTAAATGGGGTGACCGGCAGCGATAACGATGGCCAAGGCATCTATGTCGCCGCCAACTGGAAGCTGGGTAACGTGGAGCTGGGCGCCGCAGTGGCGAAGTTCGACGGCGCCTGGATCGAGGACAATTTCTCTGGCGATCATGGGACTAACCCCTTCCCAACCGGCGGGGTGCTGGCAGACTTCAGCAACGACAACGAACAGGTCTGGATGCTCTCTGCGGGCTACGACTGGAAAGACTACGTCAGTGGCCTGAAGACCGTTGTCAGCTACAAGGACGGTAGCGATGCCAAGAACAGCGCCAACGCTGCCCTCGGCGAAGCGGACGAAAACGAATGGGCCTTCGACCTGACCTATCAGGTGCCCGTGATCAAGGGCATGGCCGTTCGCTACACCTATCTCGACTACCACTCGGCCAAGATCGGCCGACTGGACGGCGTGAAGGAAGACGATACCGACCACCGTTTCTACGTCGACTACACCTATCGCTTCTTCTGATCGAGATCGCCTGGAACCAGGCTCCTGGCCGGGAGCTGCTGTAAGCAAAGGGGCTCCCGGTCAATTGTGTCGTGCTGGTAAGGCGGCGCTCAACTCCTGCATATAATTCCAAAATCAGGACACACAACGATGAAAAAAGTAACTTTTAGCAAACTTCTGCCCCTCGCCTGCGCCCTTATGATGGGTGGTATGAACGCTCAAGCCGGCGAACCGTCGCGCCCTGAGTGCATTGCCCCAAGCAAGCCCGGCGGCGGTTTCGACATGACCTGTAAACTGGCCCAGGCCGGTCTCAAGGATCATGGCCTGCTCGAATCGCCGATGCGCGTTACCTATATGCCCGGCGGCATCGGCGCGGTGGCCTATAACTCCATCGCCGCTAACCGCCGGGATGAGTCGGGCACCCTGATCGCCTTCTCCGGCGCCTCGCTGCTCAACCTTGCCTTGGGTAAATACGGTCGCTACGACGAAAACGCGGTGCAGTGGTTGACCACCATCGGCACCGACTACGGCACCCTGGCCGTGCGTGAGGATTCGCCGTTCAAGACCCTCGACGACGTAATCCAGGCGCTGAAGAAAGACCCCAAGAGCGTGACTGTTGGTGGCGGCGGCAGCATCGGTGGCCAGGGCTGGGCGAAGATTGCCCTGCTGGCCAAGGCTGCTGGTGTCGATCCCCGTGAACTGCGCTACGCAGCCTTTGAAGGCGGTGCCGAGCATTACATGGCGTTGATGGGCAAGCACGTCGACCTGGTAACCGGCAGCGCCAGTGAAATCCGCGCGCAGCGCGGCAACAAGATCCGCGCCCTGGTGGTCTACAGCGAGGAGCGCCTGCCGGGTGAACTGGCATCCGTGCCCACCGCTAAAGAGCAAGGCTATGACATTCAATGGCCGTTGATCCGTGGCTATTACATGGGCCCTGAAGTCAGCAAAGAAGACCTCGACTGGTGGAAGGCGGCCTTTGCCAAACTGCAAAGCTCCGAGGAGTTCCAGCAGTACCTGCAAGATCGTGACGTGATCCCGTTGGATGTCACTGGCCAAGCGTTGCACGACCTGGTGAAGAAGCAGGTTGAGGACTATCGCAAGCTGGGTGAAGAGTTTGGCTTGGTAGCCGAGTAAATCCATCGACTGTGGGCCGCGCTAACGGGCGGCCCAGCCAGGAGCAGACTGATGCACGATCGTATTTTTGCAGGCGTTAACCTGCTGATCTGCGTGGTTTTGATAGCGTTGGCCTGGGGCTATCAGGCCCCCTTCGCATATGAACCCGTAGGGCCTCGCGCCTATCCCTTGCTGTTGTTGTTATTGCTCGCTCTGGGTGCGCTTTATCAATTGCTAAAGCCAGCCAAACAAACCGAGGCCAGGGAAGAGCCGCCGCTGAATCGCCAGGTCATCCGCAAGATCGCGCTCTGTATCGCTGCGATGGTGGGCTACGCGGCCCTGTTCGAAGTGTTCGGTTTCATCCTTAGCAGCGCGCTATTCGCGATGGCCATGGCCTACCTGTATGACGCCGCCCGCTTGCAGAGCATCCTGGGCGGCATCGTCATCGCCGTTGGCCTTTACCTACTGTTCGACTATGGCCTCGATGTGCCTCTGCCGCTCGGCATGCTCGCGAAACTGGGGAGCTGACCTATGGACACTATTCATTATCTGGGCCTCGGCTTCGGCGTGGCGCTGACACCTTACAACCTGATTACGGCTTTTTGCGGCACCCTGCTTGGCACCATCGTCGGGTTGCTGCCCGGTCTGGGGCCGGTCAACGGTGTCGCTCTGTTGATCCCGATTGCCTTCGCCCTTGGCTTGCCGCCGGAAACCGCCTTGATCTTGCTGGCGGCGGTTTATCTGGGTTGCGAATATGGCGGACGCATTTCCTCGATCCTGCTGAACATTCCTGGCGAAGCTTCGGCGGTGATGACCACCCTCGATGGTTACCCTTTGGCCCAGCAGGGCAAAGCCGGTATCGCCCTGTCGATTTCGGCCTGGAGCTCATTTATCGGCGGCACTATCGCGACTATTGGCGTGGTGCTGTTCGCCCCCCTGCTGGCCAAGTGGGCCGTGGCCTTCGGGCCGGCGGAATATTTCGTGTTGATGGTCTTCGCGATTACTTGCCTGGCTGGCATGGCCGACAACAAACCGTTGAAAACCGCTATGGCGGCGCTGATCGGTTTAGCCCTGTCCTGTGTCGGCATCGACTCCAACAGCGGCGTGTACCGCTTCACCTTCGGCACGCTGGGATTGGCCGATGGCATTCAGTTCATCGTCCTGGTGCTAGGTTTGTTCAGCATCAGCGAAATCCTGGTGCTGCTGGAAAGAACCCACCATGGCCACAGGGCGGTTAAAACCACCGGGCGCATGCTGTTCAACCTCAAGGAAGGCGCCTTCGTACTCGCCACCAACTTGCGCAGTGGTGTGGTCGGTTTCGTCCTGGGCGTGTTGCCTGGCGCCGGGGCGACCCTGGCCAGCGCCGTGGCCTACATGTCCGAGAAGCGCATGGCGAGCAAGGACAACCAGTTCGGCAAGGGTGACCTGCGCGGCTT
>JBFKAF010000171.1:0-6945 GCA_041621735.1 Pseudomonas sp. | reverse complement strand
GAAGTGCTCCAGCCAGGCGACCGAGTCGGCGTCAAGGTGGTTGGTCGGTTCGTCCAGCAACAGCATGTCCGGAGCCGACAGCAGCAGGCGACACAGCGCCACGCGACGCTTCTCACCGCCGGAGAGCACCGCGACCTTGGCCTCCCAAGGCGGCAGACGCAGGGCATCGGCGGCGACTTCCAGCTGACGCTCGAGGTTGTGGCCGTCGGAGGTTTGCAGGATGGCCTCCAGCTTGGCCTGCTCGGCGGCCAGCTTGTCGAAGTCGGCATCCGGCTCGGCATAGGCCGCGTAGACCTGATCCAGGCGCGCCTGGGCGTCCTTGATCTGGCTGACGGCCTCTTCCACCACTTCGCGCACGGTCTTGCTCGGGTCGAGCTGCGGCTCCTGCGGCAGGTAACCGACATTCAGCTCGGGCATCGGCCGCGCTTCGCCGTCGAATTCGCTGTCGACGCCGGCCATGATCTTCAACAGGGTCGACTTGCCCGAGCCGTTGAGGCCGAGTACGCCGATCTTGGCGCCGGGAAAAAACGACAGGGAGATGTTCTTGAGGATTTCCCGCTTCGGCGGCACTACTTTGCTCAGCCGATGCATGGTGTAGACGTATTGGGCCATGGATAACCTTGGTGCTATGACAAGAGAGTGGAGACGGGCCAGAGGTTGTCGCGCAGCCAGGCCTGGTTGGGGCGAGAGACTTCGCCCGGCGGCACCAGACCGGCGCTTCGATCGCGACAGCAGACGCCCGCCTGCCGCAAGAACCAACAAACAGCTCCCGCGCGCGTGCGGCAAAATTACCGGAATGCGCCGTGCAGGGCAAACCACGCTCGTCGGCCGCACTGGCACTTCGCCACAGTTATGGCATGCTAGCCGCCCCTGAAGTGCCCGTCCGCGCTGAACGGTCCGGTGAAAAAGCACTGTGCCTGGCCATGTGACGTTGAAATCTACCTGGCAGAATCATGTTCAAGTCGTACACTGCACGGCGGCTGATTTCGCCTTGGGCGCCACATGGATGTGAAAGCAGGCAAAGGGCCGGAAGAATGTTCGAGAACGAGTGCGACCCCGATCGGCGCTCGCAAGCTTTTCCAACGGACTGTAAAACACCATGCACCGCTGGCTTTCACTAAGTCGTAGCCGCAGGATTTTTGTCAGTGTCAACAGCCTCACCACCTAGACCACCCCGAGTACCAGGCGAGCTGCTGGCAGCGCCCATGCGCGGCGCATTAAGGGCCGGACTGGTCGCGCTGGTGCTGGGCACGTTGGCCTTGCTGTTGTGGCAACTGCAGTTGGAGTCGCGCCAACTGCAGGAAAACCAGCGGCAACTCAATCACGAGTTCAACGCGCAGTTGGCCAATCACCTCAGCCTGAGCATGGAGCTGAAGGCCCGCGCCGGTTTGGCAATACTGCGTCAGCACCCCCGACCGCCGGACTCGCTCGAACAGCGCGAGGCGCTGCTGAAAAGCCTGCGAGCCGTCTTTCCTAGCCTGCACAGCCTGGCCTGGATCGGCCCGCGCGGCGGCATCCTCGCCGACAGTGCCCCGCAGACGGATGACGCACTCTACCTGGCCAGCCTGTTTCGGCGCAGCAACGGCGAACCCTATCACTATGCGTTCAACACCCGTAACGATGGACAAATCCATTTATTGTTACGTCAAGAGGAGGTTACCGCCGCCAGTGGTTATTGGGCTTTGCGCGCGAGTTCCTTGCCCCTGCGCGAGTGGCTCTACGAACACCACCAGAGCAACCACCAGTGGCTGCTGGAGGACCGCCTGGCGCAACGGGTGATCGCCCGCCAGCAGGATCGGCCAACCTCGAACGCCGCGTTTTTTCCACCAGTGACCGCCGCGGACCTGGCGCAGAGTATCCTGCTAACCCCACTGCACGGCAGCGACTGGCAGCTGCGCGCGCTGTTCGACGAACGCAAGGTGCGCGCCCAGCTATTGCCGGAGCTGGCCGGCAAGTTTCTGCTGTTTACCCTGTGTACCCTGCTGACTCTGTTCGCGCTGTACCACCTGCTGCGGGAACGGCGTAATTTGCATGCGCTCAACATCGCCTCTCGGCGCTCGCTGAATCAGGCCGCCAGTGCCCTGAGCGCCATCGCGGAGCGGGTGCTGGTGACTGACAGCAACGGCCTGCTCAGTTACCTCAACCCCCAGGCCGAAACCCTGCTCGGCCTGAGCAGCCATGATGCGCAGAATCGACAGCTGCTCGAGCTGCTGCCCGGCCTCGATCCGCTGCTGCTGCACGACACCGCTTTTCACAGCGACCTCGGCCCAGACCTGGTGGAGATCGCTCAGGACGGGACGCCCCGGCTCTTCGACATTACCCGCAGCGATCTCGGCGAGGCGTCGCAGCGCCTGGGCTTCGTCTGGGTACTGCGCGACGTCACCGAAGAGCAACAGGCCATGCACGTCCTGCAGGAGACCCAACGCCGCTACCAGGACATCTTCGAAGGCGTCGGCACCGCACTCTGCGTACTCGATCTGGCAGGGCTGCAGGCTTACCTGCAGGAGCAACGGTTACATGACAGCAGCGGCCTGACTCGCTGGCTGCACGAACACCCCCAGCGACATGGCGAATTGCTCAAGCGCCTGCGCTTTACCGAAACCAATCAGCGGGCCCTGCGCCTGCTCGGGGTTGGTTCTACCGAGCAGGCCTGGCAACACCTGATCGACAGCGGTCCGTTGCACCCCGACGGCTTCCGCGTGCAACTGATCAGGGCCCTGCTCGAGCGCGCCGGCCAGCTCGAACTGGAAAGCAGAATCACCACCCCGCAAGGCCAGGAGCGCCACCTGTGGCTGGTGCTACGCCTGCCGGAGAACCCGGACGACCTGCATGCGGTGACCCTGAGCATCAGCGACATCACCAGCCGCAAGCGCATCGAGCTGTCCCTGGTCGAACGCGAGCGGTTCTGGTCGGAGGTGGTGCGCGCCGTGCCGGACACCCTGTACGTGCATGACATGTCGAGCAAGCGCGTGCTGTTCAGCAATCACCACCTGGGCCTGCAACTGGGCTACAGCACAGGCGAGCTGAAGGATCTAGGCGAGCGCTTCTGGGAACACATCCTGCACCCCGACGACAGCGACTACTACTGGCGCATCCGCAGCCTGCAGCAGGTCGTGGGCACCGGTGTATTGCTCGAGTCACAGTTGCGCTGGCGTCATAGAAACGGCAGTTGGCGCTGGTTCAGCGTGCGCGAACAGGCCCTCGCACGGGACGCCGCGGGTCGCGTCAGCCGTCTGCTCGGCGTGGTCAAGGACATCACCGAACAGATCGAAAGCAGTGAGTCACTGCGCGACAGCGAGCAGCGCTCCCGCCTGCTGGCGGAGAGCATCAGCGATGTGATCTTCTCCACCGACCATAGCTTGCAGCTCAACTACGTCAGCCCATCGGTCGAGCCGGTGCTCGGTTATACGACCGAGTGGGTACTCGCCAACAATTTCCAGGGCATGGCCACCAACCCGCAGCAACTGGCTGGCCTCTTCCGCCTGCTGGAGCGCTTGCGTGGCGCCCTCGGCGACCCGCAACGCATGTCCGAACTGCGTCAGCAGTTCCAGCCACAGCTACTGGTCTTCGACTGCCTGCGCGCCGACGGACAGCAGATCCCCGTGGAACTGCGTCTGGTGCCCATGTGGGATGCCCATGGGCGCTTCGAGGGTTTGCTCGGGGTCGGTCGCGACATCAGCCAGCAACGCCGCGCGGACAAAGACCTGCGCATGGCGGCCACGGTGTTCGAACACTCCACGGCGGCGATCCTGGTCACCGACCCGGCCGGCTACATCGTCCAGGTCAACAAGGCCTTCAGCCGGGTCTGCGGCTACTCCTCGGCGCAGGTGCTCGACCAGTTGCCCGGCATGCTCACCGCCGACCGCCAACAGGCCAGCCACCTGCACTACATCCTCGGCCAGCTCAACCAGCGCGGCAGCTGGGAGGGCGAGGTGTGGCTGAAGCGCCGCAACGACGAAAGTTTCCCGGCCTGGGTCGGCATTACCGCGGTGCAGGACGAGGAAGGCGACCTGGTCAGTTATGTGTGTTTCTTCAGCGACATGAGCGAGCGCAAAGCCAGCGAACAGCGGATTCACCGCCTGGCCTACTACGACGCCCTGACCCTGCTGCCCAACCGCACGCTGTTTCAGGATCGCCTGCACACCGCCCTGCTGCACGCCGAACGGCACCAGGAGTGGGTGGTGCTGATGTTCCTCGACCTCGACCGCTTCAAGCCGATCAATGATTCGCTCGGCCACGCCGCCGGCGACCGCATGCTCAAGGACGTGGCCGTGCGCCTGGGCGCAAGCGTCGACGATGACGACACCGTCGCGCGCATGGGTGGCGATGAGTTCACCGTGCTGCTGCAGTCGCATGCCAGCCGCGACGGCGCGCTGAACCGAGCCATTCATGTCGCCGAACAGATACTCGCCAGCCTGGCTCAGCCGTTCATCCTCGAGGGCCGCGAGTTCTTCGTCACCGCCAGCATCGGCATCGCCCTGAGCCCACAGGATGGCAATGAACTCAGCCACCTGATGAAGAATGCCGACACGGCCATGTACCACGCCAAGGAGCGCGGCAAGAACAACTTCCAGTTCTATCAGGCGGACATGAACGCCAGCGCCCTGGAGCGCCTGGAGCTGGAAAGCGACCTGCGCCATGCCCTGGAACAGGACGAATTCATCCTGCACTACCAGCCGCAGTTCTCCGGCGACGGCATGCGCCTGACAGGCGTCGAGGCCCTGCTGCGCTGGCAGCACCCAAGACGTGGCCTGGTGCCGCCGGACGACTTCATCCCGGTGCTCGAAGAGCTCGGCCTGGTGGTACAGGTCGGCGACTGGGTATTGGCCGAGGCCTGCCGCCAACTGAAGAACTGGCACGCGGCAAAGATTCGCGTGCCGAAGATCTCGGTGAACCTGTCGGCCCGGCAGTTCACCGAGGGCGATCTGGACTCGCGCATCGCCGCGATTCTCAAGCACAGCGGCATCCCCCCGGCCTGCCTGGAACTGGAACTGACCGAAAGCACGCTGATGCAGGACGTGACCAGCGCCATGCACACCCTCGCCGATCTCAAGCGCCTGGGCCTGTGCATCGCCATCGACGACTTCGGTACCGGTTACTCGTCGCTGAACTACCTCAAGCAGTTCCCCATCGACGTGCTGAAGATCGACCGCAGCTTCGTCGATGGCCTGCCGCAAGGCGAGCAGGACGGACAGATCGCCCGTGCCATCATAGCCATGGCCCACAGCCTGAACCTGACGGTAATCGCCGAAGGCGTGGAGACCCAGGCGCAGCTGGACTTCCTGCGCATACACGGGTGCGACGAGGTGCAGGGCTACCTGCTCGGCCGGCCCATGCCCGCCCGCCAGTTCGCCGCGCAATTCAGCGGTACTGCGTTATTTATGCTCAGCTAAGGTCGACGACTTTGGCTGAACAGCCCGCCCCGGGCACCGGCCCAACCCGATAGATGAGCCCGGCTTGCCCGCTACATGACCAAGCTTCATATGCCCGCCGAGCCCGGATGCGTTAGAATTCGCTCCCTCTTTCAACCGCCCAACTGACTTTTCTCAGGGGATTACCTATGTTCAGCCGTGATTTGAACCTTGCCCGTTTCGACGCCGAATTGTCCGCCGCGATGGAGCAGGAAGCCCAGCGCCAGGAAGAACACATCGAGCTGATCGCCTCGGAGAACTACACCAGCCCGGCGGTCATGGAAGCCCAGGGCTCGGTACTGACCAACAAGTACGCCGAAGGCTATCCGGGCAAGCGCTACTACGGTGGCTGCGAGTACGTCGATGTGGTCGAGCAGCTTGCAATAGACAGAGCCAAGCAGCTGTTCGGCGCCGATTACGCCAACGTCCAGCCGCACTCCGGCAGCCAGGCCAACGCCGCCGTGTACATGGCCCTGCTCAACGCCGGCGACACCGTGCTGGGCATGAGCCTGGCGCATGGCGGCCACCTGACCCACGGCGCCAGCGTGAGCTTCTCCGGCAAGCTGTACAACGCCGTGCAGTACGGCATCGACGGCAATGGCCTGATCGACTACGCCGAAGTCGAGCGCCTGGCCGTCGAGCACAAGCCGAAGATGATCATCGCCGGCTTCTCGGCCTACTCCCAGGTCCTCGATTTCCCGCGTTTCCGCGCCATTGCCGATAAGGTCGGCGCCTACCTGTTCGTCGACATGGCGCACGTCGCCGGTCTGGTCGCCGCCGGCGTCTACCCGAACCCGGTGCCGTTTGCCGACGTGGTCACCACCACCACCCACAAGACCCTGCGCGGCCCGCGCGGCGGCCTGATCATCGCGCGCAAGAACGAAGAGTTGGAGAAGAAACTCAACTCCGCGGTGTTCCCAGGCGGCCAGGGTGGCCCGCTGGAGCACGTGATCGCCGCCAAGGCGGTGTGCTTCAAGGAAGCCCTGCAGCCCGAGTTCAAGGCCTACCAGCAGCAGGTGGTGAAGAACGCCCAGACCATGGCCAGCGTGTTCATCGAGAACGGCTATGACGTGGTCTCCGGCGGCACCGAGAACCACCTGTTCCTGCTCAGCCTGATCAAACAGGAAATCACCGGTAAAGATGCCGACGCCGCCCTGGGTCGCGCCTTCATCACCGTGAACAAGAACTCGGTGCCCAACGACCCGCGTTCGCCGTTCGTCACCTCCGGCCTGCGCATCGGCACCCCAGCCGTGACCACCCGCGGCTTCAAGGAAGGCGAGTGCCGCCAGCTGGCCGGTTGGATCTGCGAGATCCTGGCCAACATGGGCGACGAGTCGGTGGTCGACAACGTGCGCGAGCAGGTCAAGGCGTTGTGCGCCAAGTTCCCGGTTTACGGCGCCTGATCTAACGCCTGCCCCGCAGAAGCCCGCCACTCGGCGTAATGCTGTTCACTTAAGCGGAGCAGCCTTCCGATCCACTGGGTAGCGGGTCTTTGAAATCTTCACCGTCCTTGGTCTTGATGGCCTTGGGCGGT
>JBFKAF010000170.1:0-6992 GCA_041621735.1 Pseudomonas sp. | reverse complement strand
GGCGCCGGGTAACCGGCCAGTGTGCCCTGTTAGAATCGTCAGCCGCCTTTCAGGGAAGTTCTCATGAGCCAACGTCGTCGCCGTTCCGCGGAACGGGTCACCCTGTCCGATGTGGCACGCGCCGCCGGCTGTTCGCTGATGTCCGCCTCGCGCGCGCTGTCGCAACCGGAGATGGTCTCCGATGCGCTGCGCGAGCAGGTGATGCAAGCAGTCAAGCAGCTCGGTTATGTGCCGCATTCGGCCGCGCGGGCGTTGGCCAGTTCGCGTTCGAACCTGGTCGCGGTGATCATCCCGTCGCTGTCCAACTCGGTGTTCGTCGACACCGCCGAGGCCATCCAGCGGGTGCTGATGCCGTGCGGTTTCGAGACCATGATCGGCGTCAGCCATTATCGCCCAGAGGAGGACGAACGCTTGCTGCGCGCTTATCTCGCGCATCAGCCGGCCGGCCTGCTGCTCACCGGTTTCGAGCGCAGCGATGCGGCGCGGGAGATTCTCGGCGGCTACCGTGGGCCGATCGTCAGCATGATGGAGCTGAGCGACGCGGTGGATGACTACTGCGTCGGCTTTTCCCAGCTGGAGGCGGGCGCGGCCATGACCCGCGCGCTGATCGAGCGCGGCTACCGCCACATCGCCTTTGCCGCCGCGCAGCTCGACCCACGCACCCTGCAGCGTGCCGAAGGCTATCGCCAGGCGATGCGCGCGGCCGGGCGGTACAACCCGGCGCTGGAACTGTTGACCCCGCAGCTGTCCTCCATCGGCTTGGGCGCCAACTTGCTCGATCGCCTGCTCGAGCAACACCCGCAGACCGATGCGGTGTTCTTCAACAACGACGACCTGGCCTTGGGCGCCTTGTTTCGCGCGCGTCAGCTCGATCTGGCGGTGCCCGCGCGCCTGGCCATCGCCGGCTTCAACGACCTGCCGGCCGCCGCCTGGGTGCACCCGGCGCTGACCACGGTGCGCACCACGCGCGGCAAGGTTGGTGAACTGGCGGCCGAGATGCTGATGAGCCTGATGCGTGGCGAGCAACCGCCCAGCCACCGAGTCGATGTCGGTTTCGAGGTGGTGTTGCGCGACAGTGCCTGATCGTCTACCGGATCAATAAAAAACCCGCATTGCGGGTTTTTTATTGATCTGGATCTTCAAGCCGAGGCTTTCTCCAGTTTCTTTTCCTGCGTGGTCACCTGCTGGCAGATCTCGATGATCTGCTCGCGCATCCAGCGATTGGCCGGGTCCTGGTCGGTGCTTTCGTGCCAGTACAGGTGGGTTTCCTGCAGGGCTATGTCGTTCACCGGCAGCTCAGCGTAGTGCAAGTCGTTACGCCGGGCGAAACGTTCCGGCACGGTCATCGACATGTCGGTGTTCTGCATCACGGTGGTGGCCATCAGGTAATGCTGCGAGCGCAGGGCGATCTTGCGCTGCTTGCCCATCTTGCCCAGCGCCAGGTCGACATAGCCGAGGCCGCTGCGCCGGCTGGAGATATGGATATGGGTCAGCGCCAGGTATTCCTCCAGGCTGATCTTGTCTTTCGCCAGCGGGTGGCCCTGGCGCAGGGCGCATACATAGCGGTCTTCCATCAGTTTGACGTGACGCACCTGGGGGTCGATGTTGAGCGGCGCATCGACGGCGAAATCCAGGCGCCCGGCCGCCAGCTCCTTGGTGGTCTCGCGGCGCCGGGCGAGCATGCTTTCGATGATCACATTCGGTGCCAGACGCCTTAGGCGCTGGAACAAGGGCGGCAGGATCACCGCCTCGGTGAGGTCGGTCATGCTGATGCGGTAGGTCTTGTTCGCCTGGGCGGGGTTGAAGGTGCGGCTTTCCTGCACGGAGATGCGCAACTGCTGCAAGGCATTGCGCACCGGGCCGATGATGTTCTGCGACATCGGCGTGGGCACCATGCCCTGCGCGGTACGCACGAACAGGGGATCGTTGAAGGTCTCGCGCAGCCGGGCCAGGGCGTTGGAGACCGCCGGCTGGGTGATGCCCACGATCTGCCCGGCGCGGGTCAGGTTGGCCTCGGTGTAGATGGCGTCGAAGACGATAAAGAGGTTGAGATCGACCTTGTTCAGATTCATTCCGCACGCGCTCCGGGGGTTGTCCGTATCAGTGGATCATATATCGGTGATGAATGTTTATACACGGTGAAAATAGGTTAGATAAATCTTAATCGCTGTTCTAGCATCATTTCCACATCGTCAAAACCTCACCAAACACCCGACAGAAGGTAGCTCCCATGGATTTCGCCTACTCCCCCAAGGTTCAGGAACTGCGCGAACGCGTCGCCGCGTTCATGGAGACCCATGTCTATCCGGCCGAGGCCGTATTCGAGCAGCAGGTCAATCAGGGCGACCGCTGGCAGCCGACCGCGATCATGGAAGAACTGAAGAGCAAGGCGAAAGCCGAGGGGCTGTGGAACCTGTTCCTGCCCGAATCCGAACTCGGCGCGGGTCTGACCAACACCGAGTACGCGCCGCTGGCCGAGATCATGGGCAGCTCGCTGATCGGTGCCGAGCCGTTCAACTGCGCCGCACCGGACACCGGCAATATGGAAGTGCTGGTGCGTTACGCCAACGAGGCGCAGAAGGAACAATGGCTCAAGCCGTTGCTGAGCGGCGAGATTCGCTCCGCCTTCGCCATGACCGAACCGGGCGTGGCTTCATCGGACGCCACCAACATGGAGGCCAGTGCGGTGCGCGAGGGTGACGAGTGGATCATCAACGGGTGCAAGTGGTGGACCTCGGGCGCCTGCGACCCACGTTGCAAGATCATGATCTTCATGGGCCTGACCAATCCGGACGCGCCGCGCCACCAGCAGCACTCGATGATTCTGGTGCCGATGGATGCGCCCGGCGTCAAGGTAGTCCGGCCGCTGCCGGTGTTCGGCTACGACGATGCGCCGCATGGTCACGCCGAAGTGCTGTTCGAGAACGTGCGGGTGCCGTACGAGAATGTGCTGCTGGGCGAGGGCCGTGGTTTCGAGATCGCTCAGGGTCGTCTCGGCCCAGGCCGCATCCACCACTGCATGCGCTCGATCGGCATGGCCGAGCGTGCCCTGAAGTTGATGTGCGAACGCTCGATCAACCGCAGCGCATTCGGCAAGCCGCTGGCCCGTCTGGGCGGTAACATCGATCACATCGCCGACTCGCGCATGGAGATCAACATGGCGCGCCTGCTGACCCTGAATGCGGCGTACATGATGGACACCGTCGGCAACAAGGTCGCCGCCAGTGAAATCGCCCAGATCAAGGTGGTGGCGCCCAACGTCGCGCTCAAGGTGATCGACCGTGCCATCCAGATCCATGGCGGAGCAGGGGTGTCCAACGATTTCCCGCTGGCCTACTGGTACGCCATGCAACGCACCCTGCGCCTGGCCGACGGCCCGGACGAAGTGCACCGCGCGGCCATCGGCAAGTTCGAGATCGGCAAATACATGTCGCGTGAGGCGATGAAAGCCAGCCGCTAAACCGACCGAGCCGCTGGCATCAGAGGCCTGTATAGGAGCCAGCTTGCTGGCGTTGCTGGCGAGCTGTCGCGCCGCGTCAGCAGCTGACTTGCTATAGAAAGAGCCGCAAGCCACAAGGCCCGCACGATGCGGGCCTTGTGGCTTTACGGAGCACTCAGGACGGCCGGCGGTCCGCATCATCATCCTGCTGGTTCTGCTGCCGCAGCCAGCTCAGGCGCATGTGCAACTGGGCGGCAAAGGCGCGCGCGGCCAGCTCTTCCTGAAAGGTCAGGGCGCGGCGGCCCATGCGTACCTGCCACAGCTGGCGGCCGCCGTGCTGCAGCGGTTCGACCTGTATATCGACTCTGTTCAATTGCCTTGCCGGTCCTTTATCGGGCGATTGCGGGTTTTCAACAGCGACAACAGCACGCCCCCCGCCAGTAGGCCGAAGGTTACGCTAAGCGAGACCAGGGCTGGGATCTTGCCGATAAAACCGTGCAGAAAAATCTTTCCACCGATAAACACCAGCACCAGTGCCAATGCAAATTTCAGGTAAATGAACCGGTGCATCAGTGCCGCCAGGGCGAAGTACAGCGCGCGTAAGCCGAGAATCGCGAAGATGTTCGAGGTGTAGACGATAAACGGGTCCTGGGTGATGGCGAATACCGCCGGCACACTGTCCACGGCGAACAGCAAATCGGCCAGCTCGATCAGCACCAGTGCCAGCAGCAGCGGCGTGGCATAACGCAGCGTCTTGCCGCTGTCGGGGTCGCGCAGGTGCACCAGAAAACGCCCTTCGTGCAACTCATCGGTGACGCGAATATGTCGCCGGAGAAATTTCAATATGAAGTTTTGCGCCAGATCGGGGTGCTGTTCTTCGCGGCTGAAGAGCATTTTGATGCCGGTCAGCAGTAAGAAAGCGCCGAACAGATAGAGCATCCAGTCGAACCGCTGCACCAGTGCGGTGCCCAGGCCGATCATCAGCGCGCGCAGCACTATCACCCCGAGAATGCCCCAGAACAGCACGCGATGCTGGTAACGCCGGGGAATGCCGAAGAAGCCCAAAATCAGCGCCATGACGAACACGTTGTCCATCGACAGCGATTGCTCGACCAGGAAGCCGGTGTAGAACTCCAGCGCCGGGGTCGCCCCCAATTGCCACCAGACCCAGCCGCCGAAGCCCATGCCCACGCTGAAGTAGCCACTGTAGAGCAGCAGGCTCTCGCGGATCTCGATCTCACGCTGCTCGCGATGGAGCACGCCGAGGTCGAGCACCAACAGCGCCAGGACGATGCCGATGAACGCCAGCCAGAACCAACTGGGGGTGCCGAGAAATGGACTGCTGAACAAATCTGCTAGAGCGGCCATAGACCCTCTCTGCTGTCCGCCTAAGTTGAGTCTCAACTTAGTGACGCCGACATCACGGTGAGGGTTCACCGCCAGAGGGGCCCGGTGTCACATAGGGTTAAGGCTAGAGGTGAAAGGCGAGGGCGGCAAATGCCCATGTGTTACTCATGGGTAGCCGCCACCCTGACTCGGCGCAGCGGGGCAAATGGTCGAGGCTTATGCTGACA
The DNA here is from genome assembly GCA_041621735.1 of Pseudomonas sp. GTDB lineage: Bacteria > Pseudomonadota > Gammaproteobacteria > Pseudomonadales > Pseudomonadaceae > Aquipseudomonas. The sequence goes on along the minus strand of JBFKAF010000170.1, from coordinate 1,979 downwards.
GCCGGCGACAACCCATGTGCGGCGGATTTGTCGCCCATTCAGGCGCTAGCGGGGCTAGGGCTCAGTACACCCAGACTTCGACACGCCGGTTCTTGATGCGTCCCTCATCGCCATCGTTAGCGGCGACCGGCAGTTCGTCGCCCAGCCCGGTTATTTCGCGGAAGATAACCCCCTGCTTGATCAGTTCACGGCGTACCGCCATGGCCCGTAGCTTGGACAGCAACTGGGCGCGGGCCGGATCTGACTTCGGGTCGCCGAAGCCCACCAGCACCACTTTGTGCTGCAGCTTGTTCTGGCTTTTCAGGTAATCGAGCAGCCGTTCGAGGTCACGCTGGGCCTTGTTGTCCAGGCTGGCGCTGCCTTGCTGAAAGCGGAAGTTCACCGACAAGCGCTGCGCTTCACCCGCCAGCACCCGATAGGCCGCGGGCATGGCGTTGTTTGGGGTGACCTTGACCGCCTGCACGGTCTGCGCGATGAAACCGTTCTGCGCGACTATGGCCTGGCCGCGCGGGCTATGGGCGAAGCGCACCAGGGCCTTGGCCCAGGGGTTTTCCAGGGCCTCCTGGTTATACAGAAACAGGCGCCGGGACAGTGGGTAGTCCTCGGTGGCGATCAGGGTCACGCTCGGCGGCATCGGCTGCGACTCGCCTGCGGAGATGGCCACGGCCTTGGCCTGGCGAATCGACGGCAGGCCGATAAAACCGATGCCTTGCGGGTCCTGGCTGACTCGGTCGGAGAGCAGGTCGCTGGACTCGAAACGCTGGGCAGTCGCCGACAGGCTCTTGCCATTCGCGCTCAGCACCAGCTCCTTGAAGGTGTCGTAGGTGCCGGAGTTGTCATCGCGGGCATACAGCTTGATGGTCCCGCGATGGCCGCCCAGTTGTGCCCAGTCAGTCACTTCGCCGGCGAAGATGCGCGCCAGTTGCTCGGTGTGCAGGGCGTTTATCGGGTTGCTCGGGTGGAGGATGATCGCCAAGCCATCGATGGCGATGATCTGCTCGGCGCTGCGACTGCGTAGATTGCCCAAGGTTTGCAAGGCGTCGAGCTCGCTGTCCTTGATCGGTCGCGAGGCGGCGGCCAGTTCGGCGCTGCCATCTTTCAGGGCGGCAAACCCGGTACTGGAGCCGTGGGCGGCTACATCGATTGTCACGCGGCGGCCGTCGGCAGTTTGACCGGTGATTTTCTGCTCATTCTCCGCCGCGCCGGCTTCTACCCGAATCGCGCTCAGACCTTGCTCCTCAAGCAGTCCCTCGACCAGCGCCGGGCCGAGCTTGGCGCCTATGGTGTTGGAGCCCTGGATGCGCAGCACGCTGCTGTTATCGGCGGGGATCGGCAGGGCGGCGTAGGTCGACCAGGACAGGGCGCAGCAGAATAAACCGAGCAGCAAGGCTGCGGAGCGCTTCCAGGTTCTGTGACGGGCAGTAGTTGTGGCGCGCGACATGCGGCATACACCTTCTATGGGTGAATGAGAGTGCCGCGACGATAAGACAATAAGATGACGGTTATGTGACAGCTAGCGGAGGGGTGGACCGCTCTGTGACGGGCGTTGCAGGTGCTGTCGAGGGTAGTCGAACGGTCCGAGAAATTGAGCAAAGGCGGCGGACAGCGTCAGGCGCATGTCCGCCGACTCGCAGCGTTTCAGCTGAGTTCCAGCCAGATCGGTGCGTGATCCGAGGGTTTCTCCATGCCGCGCAGCTCATAGTCGATGCCGGAGGCCTTGAGGCGCGGTTGCAAGGCGTGTGAGGCGAGGATCACATCGATACGCAGCCCGCGCTTGGGTTCATCCTCGAAGCCCCGGCTGCGGTAATCGAACCAGCTGAAGCGATCGTCGACCGTCGGGTACAGGTGCCGGAAGCTATCGGTCAGCCCCCAGCTCTTCAAGGTCGCCAGCCATTCGCGTTCTTCCGGCAGGAAACTGCACTTGCCGGTTTTCAGCCAGCGCTTGCGGTTCACTTCACCGATGCCGATATCGCAATCTT
>JBFKAF010000169.1:0-7002 GCA_041621735.1 Pseudomonas sp. | reverse complement strand
GCCATGCGTGGCGAGATGGGCATCCCCGGTGTACTGACCGCGCCGCAGTGGGGCTTCTACGATGTGTTGTTCAGCCACACCAACAAGGATCTGGCGCTGAAGCCGGAAGGCCAGCGCCAGTTCAGCTTGCCGCAGGGCTTCGCCTGCTACGTGATGGAAAACGTGCTGTTCAAGATCAGTTTCCCGGCCGAGTTCCACGCGCAGACAGCCTGTGAGGCGGCTGTGACCCTGCATCCGCAGGTCAAGGGTCGCCTGCACGAGATCGACAAGATCGTCATCACCACTCACGAGTCGGCGATTCGTATTATTTCCAAGGTCGGTAAGCTGGCCAACCCGGCCGACCGCGATCACTGCATCCAGTACATGGTCGCGGTGCCGCTGGCCTTCGGTAACCTGGTGGCCGAGCAGTATGAAGACGACTTCCATGCGGCTAACCCGATCATCGACGAGTTGCGCGCGAAGATGCAGATCGTCGAAGACCCGCGCTACAGCCGCGAGTACCTGGAGGCCGACAAGCGTTCGATTGCCAACGCCATTCAAGTGTTCTTCAAGGATGGCTCGAGCACCGAGCAGGTCGCGGTCGAGTACCCGATCGGCCACCGTCGGCGTCGCGCCGAGGGTATTCCGCTGCTGGAAGGCAAGTTCAAGGCCAACCTGGCGACCCGTTTCACTGGTCAGCGCAGCGCCGAGATATTCGCGTTGTGCAAGGATCAAGTGGGGCTGGAAGCCACGCCAGTCAACCGTTTCATGGATATGTGGATGATCTGAGTGGCGGTGGGAAAAAACCTCAGCCCACCGGGTCTGACTGGTTGTTTGGGGGCTGTAGGCTTACTTCAAGCGTCGTTCGACACCTTTTTCCACCAGGATCTTCGCGGAGATTTCCTCCACCGAAAAGTGCGTGGAATTGATCGCGGTGATGTTCTCGCGGCGGAACAGGCTTTCCACTTCGCGTACCTCGAACTCGCATTGCGCATAGCTGGCGTAGCGGCTGTTGGGTTTGCGTTCGTTGCGGATCGCGGTCAAGCGATCCGGGTCGATGGTCAGGCCGAACAGTTTGTCTTTGTATTTCTTCAGCGCGGCCGGCAGTTGCAGGCGCTCCATGTCGTCTTCGGTCAAGGGGTAGTTGGCCGCGCGAATACCGTATTGCATGGCCATATACAGGCAGGTCGGGGTCTTTCCGCAGCGCGATACGCCGACCAGGATCAAGTCGGCCTTGTCGTAGTAATGGGTGCGCGCGCCGTCGTCATTGTCCAGGGCGAAGTTGACCGCCTCGATACGTTCCATGTAATTGGAGTTGTGCCCAATAGAGTGGGATTTGCCCACCGAATAGGACGAGTGCGAGCTCAGCTCCTGTTCCAGAGGCGAGAGGAAGGAGGAAAATATATCGATCATGAAACCGTCGGACTCGGCGAGGATCTCACGAATGTCCTGGTTGACGATGGTGTCGAAGATGATCGGCCGTGCGCCGTCTTTCTCGGCAGCGCTATTGATTTGTTGTACCATGGCGCGCGCTTTTTCCACGCTATCGATGTACGGTCGCGTGAGTTTGGTAAAGTTGATGGTTTCGAACTGCGCCAACAGGCTCTGACCCAGGGTTTCGGCCGTAATACCAGTGCCGTCGGAGATAAAAAAAGCGGTTCGTTTCATTTGCGCCATGGGCCTTAAGCTGAGGACGATTCTTGGCTATCATGGGCCCGATTTTGCGGGCCCTAACCAGGCAGCATTGTTACTTATTTTCCAGGGCCCGGCCACAGGCGTGCGGATTCGCTCCGCCGAACCTTCCCAGCCCCTTGAGCTTTTCCAACACCTTAGTGGAGAGATCACCTTGGTAGAGTACGTAGTTTCCCTCGATAAGCTCGGCAACCACGATGTTGAGCATGTAGGGGGCAAAAACGCCTCCCTGGGCGAGATGATTAGCAACCTTGCAGGCGCCGGCGTCTCGGTCCCTGGCGGTTTCGCCACTACCGCGCAGGCCTACCGGGACTTCCTCGAAGAAAGCGGCCTGAATGCGCAGATCCATGCTGCGCTCGATGCGCTGGATGTCGATGACGTCAATGCGCTGGCGAAAACGGGTGCGCAAATCCGCCAATGGGTGATGGATGCCCCGTTTCCGGAGCGTTTGAACGCCGAAATTCGCGAAGCCTTCGCCGCCATGGCCGATGGCAACGACAATATGGCGGTCGCGGTGCGCTCTTCGGCCACCGCCGAAGACCTGCCGGATGCATCCTTTGCCGGCCAGCAGGAAACCTTTCTGAACATCCGTGGCGTGGACAATGTGATCCGCGCGGCGAAAGAGGTATTCGCCTCGCTGTTCAACGACCGCGCGATTTCCTACCGCGTGCACCAGGGCTTCGACCACAAGCTGGTGGCCCTGTCTGCCGGTGTGCAGCGCATGGTGCGTTCGGAAACCGGTACCGCCGGGGTGATGTTCACCCTCGATACCGAATCGGGCTTCCGTGATGTGGTATTCATCACCGGTGCTTACGGTCTCGGTGAAACCGTGGTGCAGGGTGCGGTGAACCCGGACGAATTCTACGTCCACAAACAGACCTTGGAAGCCGGTCGTCCGGCTATCCTGCGTCGTAACCTGGGCAGCAAAGCGATCAAGATGATCTACGGTGACGAAGCCAAGGCCGGCAAGTCGGTCAAGGTCGTCGACGTTGAGCGCGCCGAGCGCGCGCGTTTCTGCCTGAGTGATGCCGAGGTCAGCGAGCTGGCCAAGCAGGCGATGATCATCGAGAAGCACTACAAGTGCCCGATGGACATCGAATGGGCTAAGGACGGCGATGACGGCAAGCTGTACATCGTCCAGGCCCGTCCGGAAACCGTGAAGAGCCGCGCGAACGCCACGGTGATGGAGCGTTACCTGCTCAAGGAAACCGGCACCGTGCTGGTGGAAGGGCGTGCCATCGGTCAGAAGATCGGCGCAGGCAAGGTACGGGTGATCAACGACGTCTCCGAGATGGACAAGGTTCAACCGGGCGACGTGCTGGTTTCCGACATGACCGACCCGGACTGGGAGCCAGTCATGAAGCGCGCCAGCGCCATTGTCACCAACCGTGGCGGGCGAACCTGTCACGCGGCGATCATCGCCCGTGAGCTGGGAGTTCCGGCGGTGGTTGGTTGCGGCAATGCCACCCAGGTGCTGAAAGATGGCCAGGGCGTGACCGTGTCCTGCGCCGAAGGCGACACCGGTTTCATCTTCGAAGGCGAACTGGGCTTCGATGTACGCAAGAACTCGGTCGACGCCATGCCGGAACTGCCGTTCAAGATAATGATGAACGTCGGTAATCCGGATCGCGCCTTTGACTTCGCCCAGCTGCCGAACGCTGGGGTGGGCCTGGCCCGGCTGGAATTCATCATCAACCGGATGATCGGTGTGCACCCGAAAGCGCTGCTGAACTTCGCCGGCTTGCCGGCCGAGATCAAGGACAGCGTGGAGAAGCGCATTGCCGGGTACGACGATCCGGTCAATTTCTATGTCGAGAAGCTGGTCGAGGGTATCAGCACCCTGGCGGCGGCCTTCTGGCCGAAGAAAGTCATCGTGCGCCTGTCTGACTTCAAATCCAACGAGTATGCCAACCTGATTGGCGGCAAGCTCTACGAGCCGGAAGAAGAGAACCCCATGCTCGGCTTCCGCGGGGCTTCGCGCTACATCAGCGAGTCGTTCCGTGACTGTTTCGAGCTGGAGTGCCGTGCGCTGAAGAAAGTGCGCAACGAAATGGGCCTGACCAATGTCGAGATCATGGTGCCGTTCGTGCGGACGCTCGGTGAAGCCAGTCAGGTCATAGACCTGCTTGCCAGCAATGGCTTGGAGCGTGGCAAGGATGGCCTGAAAATCATCATGATGTGCGAGTTGCCGTCCAATGCGATTCTGGCCGAGGAGTTCCTCGAGTACTTCGATGGTTTCTCGATCGGCTCCAACGACCTGACTCAGCTGACCCTGGGTCTGGATCGTGACTCCGGTATCGTGGCCCACTTGTTCGACGAGCGTAATCCGGCGGTGAAGAAGCTGCTGGCCAATGCCATCCAGGCGTGTAACAAGGCGGGTAAGTACATCGGTATCTGTGGCCAGGGGCCTTCGGATCACCCGGATCTGGCCAGGTGGCTGATGGAGCAGGGCATCGAAAGCGTGTCGTTGAATCCCGATTCGGTGCTCGATACCTGGTTCTTCCTGGCGGAAGCTCAGCCAGCCTGATCAACCGTTAGCTGATTGATCGAGGGCGGGTTATCCCGCCCTTTTTTGTGGCTTGCCATCCATGGCAGCCACCCTTCGGGCCGTCGCTAGGCGACGTGAAAAATTGCTCCCGGCAATTTTTTGTAGCAGAGCGAAGAAGATGCAGAGCAGCAGTGAGCTTTTTCCCGTCGCCTTGATCAGTGCCGAGTTTCGTGGCGATCTGAGTGAAGACGTTTATCGTCTGAAGCCAGGTAACAGCCCGGATTTCAGTGTGGAGTTGGCATTGACCCGTCTTGGCCGTGCCGGTCACGCAGACGAGCGCGGTGTGCCGGTTATCTTGTTGCCCGGCAGCTTTTCCAATCGGCGTTTCTGGTATTCGCCCAGGGGTATTGGTCTCGGGCCGCACCTGGCGCGTGCCGGGTTCGATGTGTGGATTGCGGAAATGCGCGGGCATGGTTTATCGCCGCGCAACCAGGCGTATAAGCACAATCGCGTCAGTGACTATGTGCGCTACGACTTGCCGGCCATTGCCGATTTCGTGCACGAGCAGAACCCCCAGCCAGCCCACTGGCTGGGGCATTCGTTGGGCGGCATCACCTTGGCCGGTGCACTTGGCGGGCAGTATCTGGACCAGGGCAGGGTGGCGTCGGCGACTCTGTTCGGCAGTCAGATCAGCCGGGTCTACTGGCCGCTGAAAGTGCCCCCGGTGGAGTGGGCCGGGCGTTTGTTGCTCAAGCGTTTCGCCGTGTTGTCCGGTTCGCGGCTCAAGCGTGGGCCGGAGGACGAACCCATCGGTCTGGCGCTGGAAAGCCTGCGCTGGCATGGCCTGTTCGGCCGCTTTGGCGATGCAGAGCGTGATTGGTGGCAAGGCTTGGCCGGGGTGCGGGTGCCAGTCATGGCGGTCGGCGCGGTGGGCGATACGCAGGACCCGGCCTGGGCGTGCCGCAAGTTGCTCGATCAATTCGGTTCTGCCACACGCGAGTTCCTCTGTCTGGGCAAGAAAAACGGCTTTTCCAGTGATTTCGGACATGTGGAGATGCTGGTCAGCAAAGAAGCGCAGCGTGAGGTCTGGCCACTGACGGAGCAGTGGCTGCGTAAGGCGCCGCTGCTGGCCTCTGAACTTGAAATCACCGGTCTTGAGCGGGATGCGGGCATTCCGTCGGAACGCTCATCCAGTTAAGATGAGACGCAAGGCAGGTTTTCAGTCACTTTCTGTTGCTGCGGAGGTGAGATGTTCATTGCCCTGGAGCGTTTGCTGAACCTGGAGGAAGGCTATCGGCAGGTCTTCCAGGTGCAGGGGCGTGATTTGCTGTTAATGGTGGTCGAGGGGCGCCCACTGCTGCTGGAGAACCATTGTCCGCATCAGGGGGCGTCCTTGCACAATGCCACGCTCGTCGGAGCCGTGCTGCGTTGTGCGCGTCACGGCGTAGAGTTTGATGTGATTACCGGGCGTGCGTTGAATGCCAGCTGTGCGGGTCTCGTGCAGCTGCCTTTGGCTTATGACGGTGACCGAGTCGGAGTCGACCTGTGAAATCTGTTTTTCAACGTTAGAAAAGGAGCTTTGCCATGCACTACATCACGCCTGATCTGTGTGACGCCTACCCTGAGCTGGTGCAGGTCGTTGAACCGATGTTCAGCAATTTCGGTGGACGCGACTCCTTTGGCGGCGAGATTGTCACGATCAAGTGCTTCGAGGACAACTCACGGGTCAAGGAGCAGGTCGAGCAGCCCGGTAAAGGCAAGGTGATGGTGGTCGATGGTGGCGCCTCGATGCGTTGCGCCTTGCTCGGTGACATGCTCGCCGAAAAGGCGGCAAAGAATGGCTGGGAAGGCATTGTGGTCTATGGCTGTGTGCGCGATGTCGATGTGCTTGCGCAGACCGATCTTGGGGTGCAAGCACTGGCCAGTCATCCGATGAAGACCGACAAGCGCGGTATCGGTGACCTTGATGTGGTTGTGAGCTTCGCTGGCGTGACTTTCCGCCCGGGTGAATATGTCTATGCCGACAACAACGGCATCATCGTTTCACCCACCGCGCTGAAAATGCCTGAGTAGACAAAGCGCCTGATGTTGTCTGGAGGCAGCCGGGCGAGAACGGCTGGGGCTGCCTTGCAGGCGCTTATGGACTCAGCGCCTGGGCGTACTCGGCAAGGTATTTCTCCGTAGCAACTCTCCTGGCGGTGCAGCCCGCTATAGATGCCGTGCTTTGGTTCTGGCACTGCTGGCGCTGACATGTCGCCGATAACAGTATTGAGTGTTATTTCCGCTGGTGCTGCGCACCGGTGGCTTTTGCAGATAGGGGTCGAACGTGGTTGAGGAGCGCAACGCAGAACAGGGGCTGGTGCACGCCTTCATCCTGGATGGTCAGGGCGGCGCTCGTGCGATCACTCGAGAACAGCTGGGCGACCTCGAGCTGGCCGAGGCGGAGAGTCTGTGGCTGCACTGGGATCGAAGCCATCTCGAGACTCAGGCTTGGCTGCGCCGCGAGAGTGGTCTGAGCGAGTTCGCCTGCGACTTGCTGCTTGAAGAGAACACCCGGCCACGCATGCTGCCTCTGCCCAATCATGAGCTGCTGCTATTCCTGCGTGGCGTCAACCTCAATCCTGGGGCGGAGCCTGAAGACATGGTTTCGGTGCGCATTTTTGCCGATGCACGCCGGGTCATATCCCTGCGCCTGCGGCCGCTGCGTGCGAGTGAGGACCTGATCCGCGACCTGCAAGCAGGCCACGGGCCGAAAACCTCGTCCGAACTGATTCTAAGTATGGCCGACTACCTCACCGACAAGGTCGATGCCCTGGTCAACGAGTTGTCCGATCAAGTCGATG
>JBFKAF010000168.1:0-7008 GCA_041621735.1 Pseudomonas sp. | reverse complement strand
GACCAGGTCAAGCTTCTCGAGGCTGATCTGGTCATCTTCAATCACATCCTCACGCCCAGTCAGGAACGTAACCTCGAGCGCGTGTTCGAGTGTCGGGTGTTGGATCGCACCGGTCTGATTCTCGATATCTTCGCCCAGCGTGCGCGTACCCACGAGGGTAAGTTGCAGGTCGAGCTGGCGCAGTTGGATCATATGAGCACTCGGCTGGTGCGCGGCTGGACCCACCTGGAGCGGCAGAAGGGTGGTATCGGTCTGCGCGGTCCGGGTGAAACCCAGCTGGAAACCGACCGTCGTCTGCTGCGCGTACGCATCCGCCAGATCAAGCAAAAACTGGAAAAGGTGCGCAGTCAGCGTGAGCAGGCGCGCCGAGGGCGCAAGCGCGCGGACATCCCGTCGGTCTCTCTGGTCGGTTATACCAACGCCGGCAAGTCAACCCTGTTCAATGCGCTGACTCGCTCGGAGGTCTATGCTGCCGACCAGCTGTTTGCCACGCTCGACCCGACCCTGCGTCGGTTGGAGCTGGATGATCTGGGGCCGGTGGTGTTGGCCGATACTGTGGGCTTTATTCGTCATTTGCCGCATAAGTTGGTCGAGGCATTTCGTGCGACGCTTGAAGAGTCGAGTAACTCGGACCTGCTGCTGCATGTGATCGACGCCCATGAGCCCGAGCGCATGGCGCAGATCGAGCAGGTGATGGAGGTGCTGGTTGAAATCGGCGCCGAGCAGCTGCCAATACTCGAGGTGTATAACAAGCTGGACTTGCTCGAAGGCGTCGAGCCGCAAATTCAGCGTAATGCCGAGGGCAAGCCACAGCGAGTGTGGCTGTCGGCGCGTGATGGGCGGGGATTGCCATTGCTGGAGCAGGCGATTGCCGAGCTGCTGGGGCATGATTTGTTCGTCGGCACGTTACACTTGCCGCAGCGGTTGGCGCGGTTGCGTGCGCAGTTCTTCGAGCTGGGCGTGGTGCAGAGCGAGGGGCATGCCGAAGATGGCAGTAGCCTGTTGGCGGTACGCTTGCCGCGCGTGGAGTTGAATCGGCTGGTCAGTCGAGAAGGGTTGCAGCCGCTGGAATTTATCGAGCAACACACTTTGCAATAAAGCCTACTGCAGTGGTTTTGCCGCTGACGGTGGGCATTCGGTAGCATTAGCGGGCGCGCCGTGGGTGCGTCTTTGCTTTATCAGTATGGAGAGCGCTATGGCTTGGAATGAGCCGGGTGGCAACTCGAACAATCAGGATCCTTGGGGTGGGCGCCGTGGCGGCGATCGCAAGGGGCCGCCGGATCTCGACGAGGCCTTCCGCAAGCTACAGGAAAGCCTGAATGGGCTGTTCGGTGGCAGTAAGAAACGTGGCAGTGACGATGGCGCCGGCAAGGGTGGTGGTTTCGGCTTGCTATTCGTTGGCCTGGGCTTGCTGGCCGCCATATGGCTGTATAGCGCGATCTATGTGATCGATGAGCAGGAGCAGGCCGTGGTGCTGCGTTTCGGCAAGTACTACGAGACTGTCGGTCCGGGCCTGAATATCTACTTCCCGCCGATCGATCGTAAATTCCAGGAGAACGTCACCCGTGAGCGTGCCTACAGCAAGCAGGGACAGATGCTCACCGAGGACGAGAACATCATCGAAGTGCCGCTGACCGTGCAGTACAAGATCAGCAACTTGCAGGACTTCGTACTCAACGTTGACCAGCCAGAGATGAGTCTGCAGCACGCGACCGACAGCGCCGTACGCCATGTGGTGGGCTCCACCGAGATGGATCAGGTATTGACCGAGGGTCGTGAGTTGATGGCCAGCGAAGTCAAGGAGCGCTTGCAGCGCTTCCTCGATACCTACCGCACCGGCATCGCCGTGACTCAGGTGAACGTGCAAAGTGCGGCTGCGCCGCGCGAAGTGCAGGAAGCCTTCGATGACGTGATTCGCGCGCGCGAAGATGAGCAGCGTGAGAAAAACCAGGCTGAAACCTATGCCAACGGTGTGGTGCCTGAGGCGCGTGGCCAGGCTCAGCGTTTGCTTGAGGATGCCAGTGGTTATCGCGACGAAGTGGTCTCGCGTGCTCAGGGTGAGGCAGATCGTTTTTCCGCTCTGGTAGCAGAGTACCGCAAGGCGCCGGAGGTGACGCGCGAGCGGCTGTATCTGGACACCATGCAGGAGTTGATGAGCAATACCAGCAAGGTGCTGGTGACTGGCGAGAAAGGGCAGAACAATTTGCTCTATCTGCCGCTGGATAAAATGATTGACGGCCGCAGCAGTACGGGCCCCAGTGCTATCTCTGGCGCTGGAGCCAGCGACCTGGGTGCGCGGGTGAGCAGTGATTCACGACAGCCTGGGCTGCGTTCGAGGGAGAGCCGCTGATGAGCAATAAATCGCTGATCGCCCTGATAGTTGGCGTAGTGCTGGCGCTGGTCGCTTGGAACAGCTTCTATATCGTCGCGCAAACCGAGCGGGCGGTGCTGTTGCAGTTCGGCCGGATCGTTGAGCCCGACGTGCAGCCTGGCCTGCATGTGAAGATTCCCTACGTTAACCAGGTGCGCAAGTTCGATGGACGTCTGTTGACGCTCGATGCATCCAGTTCGCGTTTCCTGACCTTGGAGAAGAAGGCGTTGATGGTTGATGCCTTTGCCAAGTGGCGGGTGAAGGATGCCGAGCGCTATTACACGGCGACCTCCGGGATCAAGCAGATTGCCGACGAGCGCCTGGCGCGCCGACTGGAGGCGTCACTGCGTGACCAGTTCGGTAAGCGCACCTTGCATGAGTCGGTGTCCGGTGAGCGCGATGCCTTGATGGCGGACGTGACGTCCTCGCTGAATCGTGCTGCCCAGCAGGAGTTGGGTATCGAGGTGATGGATGTGCGGGTCAAGGGCATCGATCTACCGAAAGAGGTTAACCGCAGCGTCTTCGATCGTATGGGTTCGGAGCGCGAGCGTGAGGCGCGCGAGCATCGGGCCAAGGGTAAGGAGCTGGCCGAGGGGATTCGCGCCGACGCGGATCGTCAGCGGCGTGTACTGTTGGCCGAGGCGTATCGTCAGGCCGAAGAGTTGCGCGGTGAGGGTGACGCTCAGGCTGCGGCGATTTACGCCGGGGCTTATGGTCAGGATCAGGAGTTTTACTCCTTCTATCGCAGCCTGAGGGCTTATCGCGAAAGCTTCGCGGACAAGAGCGATGTGCTGGTCCTCGATCCCAATAGTGACTTCTTCCGTTATCTGGAAAAGTCCAAACCTTGAGCCGAGTCCCGGCGGACGCTAGCCGTCCGCCGGGGTGACCGGCGCAGAAAACGTGGTATGATGCGGCAGCCGGGAAAATCCCGGCTTTTTTGCGTCTGTGGGAATCATGTGGCAGGAACTGAGCATTGCGATTTGTTTAGTGCTGGTGCTGGAAGGCATCCTGCCCTTTCTCTACCCACGCCGTTGGCGTGGGGTGATCGAACAGCTGGTACGGCTGTCGGATCGACGACTGCGTCTGATGGGGCTGGCCAGCATGCTGCTGGGTACAGCTCTCCTTTATCTGCTTCACTGATGGCTTGTGCCGCCCGGTTCAAGAGGGGAATGGCGAAATGGCAACGGTAGACCGCTGGCTACTGCCAGATGGCATCGAAGAAGTACTGCCGCCGGAAGCGGCGCGCATCGAAGTGGCGCGTCGCCAGATGCTGGATCTGTTCCAGCGCTGGGGCTATGAATTCGTGGTGACGCCGCACATCGAATACCTGGAATCGCTGCTGACCGGTGCGGGTCGGGATTTGGATCTGCGCACCTTCAAGGTGACCGATCCATTGTCGGGTCGGCAAATGGGCTTTCGCGCGGACATCACGCCGCAGGTGGCGCGTATCGATGCGCATACCTTGCGCCGCGAAGGGCCGAGCCGGTTGTGCTACGCCGGGAGCGTACTGCACGCGCAGCCGCGCGCGCTGACCACCTCGCGTAGCCCTATCCAGCTGGGCGCCGAGCTGTATGGCGATGCCAGTCCGGCCAGTGATGTCGAGGTCATCAGCCTGCTGGTGGATATGCTTGAGCTGGCGGTAGTGCCGGACGTGCATATGGACCTCGGGCATGTTGGTATCTATCGCGGTCTGGCGCGTGAGGCTGGATTGTCTGATGAGGTCGAGCAGCAGTTGTTCGATGCGCTGCAGCGCAAGGCCATGGATGAGATCGCGGCGCTGACCGAGTCGCTGCCGGCGCCACTGAGCAAGATGCTGCGCGCCTTGGCCGAGCTCTGTGGTGGCCGTGAAGTGCTGGATCTGGCGCAGGCCTGTCTGGTCGAGGCGCCGGATGACGTGCATGCCGCACTGGATGATTTGCTGGCGATTGCCGATGCGTTGAGTCTGCGTTACCCCGAGTTGCCGCTGTACTTTGATCTGGGCGAGTTACGCGGTTATCACTACCACACGGGTGTGGTGTTCGCGGCGTTCGTGCCGAGTGTCGGTCAGGCGATTGCCCAGGGCGGTCGTTATGACGACATCGGTGCCGATTTCGGGCGCGCACGTCCAGCGACGGGCTTTTCTACCGACCTGAAAACCCTGGTCAGTCTGGGGCGGATGCAGTTGGTTGAGCCGTCGGCTGGTGTCTGGGCGCCGGACAATCATGATGTCTATCTATGGCAGGCGGTGCAGCGGCTGCGTGGCGAAGGCTCGCGGGTCGTCCAGGCGTTGCCCGGACAGGCGTTGGCTGATGCGCATGAGGCGGGTTGTGATCGCCAGTTGCTGTTGAGCGATGGTCGTTGGCAGGTGGCGCCGCTGGCGTCCTGAATTGTTTCCGTCGGCTGCGGCCGGCATCAAGCTTGCGCAAAGAGGACAAGTGTTATGGGTAAGAATGTCGTAGTCCTGGGCACCCAGTGGGGCGATGAGGGCAAGGGTAAGATCGTCGACCTGCTGACCGAACAGGCTGCAGCCGTTGTGCGTTATCAGGGCGGTCACAATGCCGGCCATACCCTGGTGATCAACGGTGAAAAAACCGTTCTGCACCTGATTCCCTCGGGCATCCTGCGCGAAAACGTCCAGTGCCTGATCGGTAATGGCGTGGTGGTTGCGCCCGATGCTCTGATGCGCGAGATCATCAAGCTGGAAGAGAAAGGTGTGCCGGTGCGCGAGCGCCTGCGGATCAGCCCTTCTTGCCCGCTGATCCTGTCCTATCACGTCGCTCTCGATCAGGCGCGCGAGAAGGCCCGTGGCGACGCGAAGATCGGCACCACCGGTCGGGGCATTGGTCCGGCGTATGAGGATAAGGTTGCGCGCCGCGGGCTGCGCATTGGTGACTTGTTCCATCGTGAGCGTTTTGCCGCCAAGCTCGGTGAATTGCTGGATTACCACAACTTCGTGCTGCAGAACTATTACAAGGAGCCGGCGATCGACTTCCAGAAAACTCTGGATGAGTGCATGGAGTACGCCGAGCTGCTCAAGCCGATGATGGCCGATGTCACCGCGGTGTTACACGACCTGCGTCGTGCCGAGAAGGACATCATGTTCGAGGGTGCCCAGGGTTCGCTGCTGGATATCGATCACGGGACCTATCCCTATGTCACCAGCTCCAACACCACTGCTGGTGGTATCGCTACGGGCTCGGGTTTCGGTCCGCTGTACCTGGATTACATCCTCGGTATTACCAAGGCCTACACCACTCGCGTCGGCTCGGGCCCATTCCCGACTGAATTGTTCGATGAGACCGGTGTCTTCCTCGCCAAGCGTGGCCACGAGTTTGGCGCCACTACTGGCCGCGCCCGTCGTTGTGGTTGGTTTGATGCGGTGATCCTGCGTCGTGCCATCGAGATCAACAGCATCTCCGGTCTGTGCCTTACCAAGCTCGACGTGCTCGATGGTCTTGAAACCATTCGCATCTGTGTCGGATACAAAGACCAGAATGGCGACGTGTTGGTCGATGCGCCGACCGATGCCGACAGCTACCTGGGTTTGCAGCCGGTGTACGAAGACGTGCCGGGCTGGAGCGAGTCGACACTGGGTGCCAAGAGTCTGGACGAGCTGCCGCCTGCTGCGCGTGCCTATATCAAGCGTGTGGAGGAGTTGGTGGGGGCGCCCATCGACATCGTTTCCACTGGCCCGGATCGCGAGGAAACTATCGTGCTGCGTCATCCGTTTGCCTGATCGATAGTTGTGCGTATGGACAAAGGGTCGCCATGAGCGACCCTTTGTCGTTTTCTGGTCTCGCAAAGTCATTGGTTGTTGGGTGGGGCTTAATAAATCCTTGAGTCCGCCGTTATAGCTCGTACGGTCGTTAGGAGTATTTGCTGTGTCTGCCATTCTTTCGTTGTTGCACAGTCGCTTGCTGCGGCCAGTCTTCTTGGCCTTGGGTGTCGCATTGCTGTTGCAGGTGCTCGTGGCGGTTGTATTGACGCGTGGGACGGTTGCGACCCTGGTCGCTGACCTGGGGGCCGGGCTGCGGGCCGATATCCGGCGCCTGGAGGAAGAGTTGGGGCAAGCTGGGCGTGAGGTGAAGGGCAGTCTTGAAGGTCTTTCCGTGCGGACTCAGGCGCAGCTGGCAGAAGGCCTTTCGGCGCGATTGTCGGAGGAGCAGGCGCAGTTGCGTGGGGTGTTGGAGGCTAATCTCCAGAGTTCGGCGGACGATCTGGCGCAGCTGCTTGCGGCCGTCGCACCCAAGGCGGTCTGGGATAATGATGCGCCGGCGTTAACCGAGTTGGTGAGGGTGGCTCATCGCAATCCAGCGGTGCTCTTTGCTGTGTATTTCGATGCCGAGGGCAAGCGTCTGACGCGGCACTTGAATCGCCAGGACGCGCGGGTGAAGGCGCTGCAGGCCAAAGGCGAGGGGCGCGGTGCGCTGGCTAAGGTGCTCCAGGCTGCTTCCACAGATCCCGGTGTCTATCTCGCTGAGGCGTCGATCAGTCCGATGGGCGAGGAAATCGGTAGGGTGCTGCTGGGGGTGTCGACGGTCGCGGTGGATGAGGAATTGACCGCGCTGGATCAGCGTTTTGCGGCGTTGATCGATGGCAGTGGTCGATTGGTCTCCGAGAGTTTGAGTGGGGCGGCGGCGGACAGTAGTGCGGCACTG
>JBFKAF010000167.1:0-7039 GCA_041621735.1 Pseudomonas sp. | reverse complement strand
TGAGGCGTGCAGCGTGCCGTTGACCAGTCCTCGGTACGAGTCGATGCCATTGGCGAGGAAGCGGAAACTGGCCAGCGCGACCAACAGAATCAGCAGCAGACTGCCACCCAGCAGGGTGAGCATTTGTGCGCGCAGTGAGTTTTTTAACATGATCGATGCCTCGTCGTGCCGAAGGAAATCAGGGTCCGAGCCGCCAGATTATCGAGGCGTTGTGACTTCCATGTGAGGCGAATGCAGCGCGGAATACTGTTAGCCAGATGTCGGCATCGCGCGACTATTCTTGAGCACCGACTGTCACTTGTTCTACCTAAGCCATTGAAAAGTCTAATTAGGCGAGACGCAGGTGGTTGTCCCAGAGGCCTGCCGGCAGTTGCAGAGGCTGAGTCAGAATGCGTTCGCCGCGGCAATCGTAGTGGCGGCAGCGGCCAATGCCGGCGCTGACTACGAAGCCCTCGGCCACCGCACCGACGCCGGCGCAGTCGGGCAGCGCTGCGTCCAGGCGCAGCTCGGCACTGTCCAGGTCCCAGATGAACACGCGGTTGCCACGCGGCGCGGTCAGGGCCAGCAGGCGCAGCTCGCTGTTGATCGCCACGCTGGCGGTGTACTGGTTCATCGCCAGGCGTTGCGCTTCGGCCAGCGGGAAGGGCTGCAAGGCTTGTCCCGGGCGCTTGATGGCCAGCAGCGGTGCCACGTCGCCGGCTTCGCCCATGTACTGCTGGCCGCTGACCAGCGTGCCGTCGCTGGCGACCGCGAGGTGACGCACGCTGTTCATGCGCTCGGCTAGCCGCTCTTTGCTGAGCAGTGTGCCGTCACGCTTGAGCAGGACCAGGCTGGATTCCATGCTGTCGAGGTTCATTTCCACCCGGCTGTCGGCCTCGGTGCGAATGCCGCCGTTGGCCACCACCAGGGTTTCGCCATCGGGCAGCCACAGCAGCTGGTGTGGGCCGAGGCCGTGGCTCGACAGCTCACCGTCGCGCCGCAGTCGCTGGCCATCCAGGCGATAGACGCCAATCACTCCGCGACCGGGGTCGGAGGTATCGTTTTCGGTGGCGTACAACCATTCGCCGCTGGCGTGGAACACCGCGTGGCCATAGAAATGCCGCTGGGGCGGTGAGTGCAGGGTTTGCAGCAGGCGGCCATCGCGGGTGTCGATCAGATAACTCTGGGTGCTCGGTCGGCGGCCGACGAACAGCGCCAGCGGCAGGTTCGGGTGCGCCACCACATCGTGACAGCGCTCCTCGACCCGGGTGGCGAAGACCTGACTGCCATCCAGGCGAAAGCCTACGACGTAGTGCTTGCCGGCGGCGTCGTTGCGCGCCGACAGTAGCAGCGGCTGCCGGTCATGCCGGGCCAGCGTCCAGCCGCCCAGGGCACTGGCGGCTAGCGTCGCGGCCGCGAGGCCGAGAAAGGCTCTGCGTTGCATGCTCACGCCCTAATCACCATCGTGGGAGTTGAAGCCCAGCTGAATGCCAAGGGTCTTCGCCAGCTCGGCCTCATGCAAGCGGTGCAGGGTGCTCAGGCTGTCGTATAGCGCATTCAGCTCGGTGCGTCCGCTGTCATCGCCAAGCAGCTCGGCCAATGGCCGTTGCAGGGCCGCGAGGCGCTGGCGAGTATCGCTGTAGGCGGCATCGATGCGTTGCCCCAGCTCGCTCTGTTCCTGGGGCAGCAGGCTCTGAATGCCATCTTGTTCGGCGCCGTGCCAGATCCTTTCGGCGCTGGCCAGGCTGGCGGCCAGGCTGGCCAGGCTGGCGTTGCTGCGCCAGGCTTCGGCCTGGTAAGGCTGTGGCGTGCCCTTGGTTTGCCGGCCGAGCGGGGTGCCGAGTTTCTTCTTCAGGCCATCGAGGGCGTTGACCTGCGTGCGCAGCAACTCTGCCACCGCTTCCGGGGCGTCGGCGAAGCGCGCATTCGGGAAGTTTTTCAATTGGGCGGCCATGCCGTCTTCGGCCTGCCACTGGCTGAGGACATCGCTGGCCAGCGCTTGCTGGTGTTGACCGATGGCGACTATCAGTGGGCAGTAACGGGTTTTCTGCGCGGCTTCGCCGAGATCGATGGCCGGGTCGAACAGCACATATTCATAAGCGCTCAGGCCTTGCACGACCACGCTGGACTTATCCAGGTCGGCAGGGCTCAGCTGCGGTTTGTTGTTGATCAGACCTTCGACCTGGCGCGCCACCAGGTTTTTCTTGTCCGGCCAGAACTGCACCTGCCAGGCGCGGTTGCCCTCTGCCAGGGGGCCGATGAGCAGGGGCTGCAGGCCGGACCAGGCACTTTGCGCCGCAACGAAAGCCTGGCGTGCGTCGGCCAAGGTTTGTTCGCCAGCACAGAAGGCCTGGCCGCTGGCGGCCAATTGCCGGTCGGCCTCAACCCAGGTGCTGTAGGCCGGCAGTAGCACGCCATCGGTCAGGGCCGTGCTGAGTTGCTGCTGCGGGTCGCTGGGGGTACAGGCGCTGAGCGCCAGGCCCAGCAGGGCGAGGGTGAACGGCGAACGAGTCATGCGTGGCTCCTTACAACGAATTCAAGAACGCCAAGAGCGCGCTGCGCTCTTCGGCTGTGAAGGTGAGGACCTGTTGCTTGGCCGCTTCGGCCTCGCCGCCGTGCCAGAGAATGGCCTCCAGCAGATTACGCGCCCGGCCGTCATGCAGGAACTGGGTGTGGCCGTTGACCGCCTCGGTCAGGCCGATGCCCCACAGCGGTGCGGTACGCCATTCGCGACCGCTGGCCAGGAACTCGCCACGCTGGTCGGCCAGGCCCTCGCCCATGTCGTGCAGCAGCAAGTCGCTGTAGGGGCGGATCAATTGCTTGGCCAGTTCGGGTTCGGCGGCCTCGGCGGCGGTGGTGAAACTGGGCACATGGCATTTCTGGCAGCCGGCCTGGTGGAACAGGCCCTTGCCATTCAGGACCGGCGCCGAGTCGACATCACGGCGGGCCGGTACGGCCAGGTTGCGGGTGTAGAACAGCACGCTGGCGAGCAGCTCTGGGCTGACCTCGGGCTCGCCGCCGTTGACCGCGTTACGACAGGCGGTTTGCCAGGCGCTGCAGTCATCGTTGGGCATCAGGCTGCTGGTCAAGCCCATGTCGCCGGCAAAGGCGTGCGCGTTCTGCTGGTTCAGCGTGGGTTGCCCGGCCTTCCAGCCGAAGCGGCCGAGCACGGTCTTTTCCAGGGCATCGTCCCAGACCCGATTGGCCCGCCCGGAAATACCATCCTGGTCGGCGTCGTCCGGGTCGGCATGCGCCATCAGTGCGCTCTCGGGAATCGCCTCGAGCAGGCCGAGGCCGATCATCGGCGGGGCGATTCGCGCGGAGAATAGGGTGTGCGGGTGCATGGGGCCGTAGCCCAGCTGGCTGATTACCAGGGTCGGCTGGCGCAGTTCGACCTGGCTGCCGTCGGCGAAGTGCACAGTGAGCGGGCTATAGCGGATGCGCACCTTGGCTTCGGGGGCAACGCCGGGATTGGCCATGTCCTGCAACTGACCGCCGTAAGTGGGCTCGGGGATAACCCCGAGGCGTTGCAGCGTGTCGGCCTGTGCGCCGGTGGCCGGCACCGACAGGCGCACCAGCATCGAGGCGGCGCTGCGCGCATTCGGGCCAGGCGGGTGGCCGCGGCCGTCCTTGATATGGCAGTTCTGGCAGGCGTTGGTGTTGAACAGCGGGCCCAGACCGTCGCGGGCGATGGTGGTCGAGGGGGCGATCACCCAGGGATTGCGGAAGAAGCTATTACCGACGCTGAAGTCCAGGCGGCGCAGCGGCGAGAGATTGGCTGAGGGCAGCGAGAAGGCGTTGTGGTCGCGCTTGAATACCGTAGCGCTCCCGGCCGAAAGGGCTTCGCCGGGTTCGGCCTGAGTGAAGCGCGGCGACTGGTCACAGCCAGCCAGGGCCAAGGCCAGGAAGGGCAGCAGGCGACGGGACAGCGCAAGCATCGACAAATATCCGCGGCAGCAATTTCGAGGCGAGCAAGCTTATCAGTTTGGATGGATTTAAATAAGACTGATTTGCGTTAGCGATATGGCAAAAGGTCGCAGGCATAAAAAAGCCGATGCCCGGATGGGCATCGGCGTGATGCGCGGCTTGCTTAGAACTGGTGGTCGGCGGTGTCCGGGTTGAGGTCACCGATGCCCAGCTTGCCGGCGACTTGCTCGATGGCACCGGTCTGCTTGACCAGCGCGGCGATGGCGTCGCGGACGATCTGCTGGCCGGCGCTGTTGTCAGCGGCGATCAGTTGATCGAAGTGCTGGCCACTGTTGGCGCTGTCGACCATGGCTTGCAGCTTGCCTTCGGTGGCTTGCAGGTCGGCCTGCAGGGTGGCGTCGGCCTGGGCGTCCGCCTTGGCCACCAGCGAGGACAGGCTTGGACCCTGCAGGGTGCTGCCGTCGACCTTGCGGTACTCGCCCAGGTAAACGTTGCGCACGCCTTTGGCGTCGTAGAAATGCGAGTTGTGGGTGTTGTCGCTGAAGCAGTCCTGCTCGTCTTCGGTGGAGTTGGCTTCCAGTGCGACCTTCATGCGCTCGCCCGCCAGTTCGCCGAGGGACAGGCTGCCCATGCCGAAGAGCATCTTGCGCAGGCCGTTGGCCGCCGAGTCGGCTTCCAGGCTGGCGCGGTAGTTGTCGGCCACGCCGGGCTGCCACTGACCGACCATCTCGTCCAGGTCGGCGACCAGCAGATCAACGGCGGCCTTGAGGTAGGCACGGCGGCGCTCGTTGTGGCCACCGGTGGCGCCTTCGCCGATCACGAAGTCAGTCGCCGGGCGCTCGCCGGCACCAGGGTTGCTGCCGTTCAGATCCTGGCCCCAGAGCAGGAACTCGATGGCGTGGTAGCCGGTGGCGACGTTGGCTTCGGAGCCACCCAGCTCGTTCAGGCTGGCCAGGAGTTCGGGGTTGATGGTGCTCACGTCGAGTGAGTCTTCACCGACCTGGATGGTGCTGTTGGCGATGATGTTGGCGCTGGCACCGGGGTTGCCCAGGGCGTGCTGGTAGTCGGTCGCGACGTAGTCGATCAAGCCTTCGTCCAGCGGCCAGGCATTGAGCTGGCCTTCCCAGTCATCCACCACGGCGTTGCCGAAACGGAACACTTCGCTCTGCATGTAGGGCGCGCGAGCCGCCAGCCAGGCTTCGCGAGCGGCTTTCAGGGTGTCTGCGTTGGGCTGCGCGAGCAGCGCGTCGATGGCGTTTTGCAGGTTTTTGCCGGTGCTGGCCGCGTCGCTGAACACTGCCAGGGCGAGGTCGGCGTAATGCACCACTACGGCGCTGGCGGCGGTTTCGTCGAACTGGCTCGCAGAGGCTGCCGGGGCGCTGGCGGCAGTGGCGGCGGGCGCCGTGGTCTGGGTGGCGGCAGTCTTTTCTTCGCCGCAACCGGCGAGAGAAATGGCGATAGCCAGCAGGCTAGCGGAGGCCAGGGGCATACGAATCATGACGAAATCCTTTGCGAGGTAAGTGGAGAGGCACTCGGCAGTACCTGTAAAACGCTACCATAATGCGAAAGATTTGCATTATGTGTAAAGGGCCGTGTTCGAATTGCCGGTGGAGCGTGCGCAAATTCTCGGCTTGGATGGCCTGCTGCCACTAGAATGCCGCCTCCAACCTTGCAGTCGTGATGGAGAAACCTGCATGAGCCTGACCAGTGTCGCCGTTCTCGTGGTTCTGATTCTCGCCGCCGCCTACGCGGTGATCCTCTACAACGGCCTGGTGCGCTTGAAGCATGGCGTGAGCAAAGCGTGGGCCAATATCGATGTGTTGCTCAAGCAGCGGCACGAAGAGCTGCCCAAACTGGTCGAGACCTGCAAGCAGTACATGCTGCATGAACGCACCACCCTGGAACGGGTGATCGCCGCGCGTCAGGCCGTGTCCAGTGCCCGTGAGAAGAGCGATATCGGCGCCCTCGGCCAGGCCGAAAGCGGCCTGCGTGCTGGTCTCGGGCAGCTGTTCGCGCTGGCCGAGAATTACCCACAGTTGAAAGCCAACGACAGTTTCCAGCACCTGCAGCAGCGCATCAGTGGATTGGAATATGGCATCGCCGACCGCCGCGAGCTGTACAACGAGGCGGTCAACCTCAATAACGTGCGCATCGAGCAGTTTCCCGATGTGTTGCTGGCTCGGGCCTTTAGCTTCAAACCGGCGCAGTTGCTGGAGTTCAGCGAGGCGGAAAAGGCCGACGTCGACCTCAAAGCCCTGTTCGGCTGAGCCGTGGCGATCGAAGGGTTGCTGATCGGTCTGGCGCTCAGCGTCGGCGCAATGGTTGGCGGTGGCTGGTGGTGCCTGCGACGTTTGGCTCAGGCACGGCGCTTGCTGGATACACCTACCTCGAAAATCCGCTCGGCGGCCCAGGGCTATGCCGAGTTCTACGGCGTGTTGCAGTCGCAGCCGGACAGCGTGATCGTCGCGCCGCTGAGCGGAAAACCCTGCCTGTGGTGGCGTTTCAAGATCGAGGAGTACCAGGACGATGACAAGAAACGCAGCTGGCGGGCCCTGGAAAGTGGCAGTTGCGAGAGTTGGCTGCTGCTGGACGATGGCACCGGTCATTGTTTGATCAACCCGCGCGGTGCCGAAGTGCGCCCCTCCACGCGCGAGGTGTGGCAGGGCCACCTGCGCCATCCGCGCGGGCCGGCGAGTAGCGGCTGGCTGGGGTTGCTGAGCAGTGGCAAGCGTTATCGCTACACCGAGGAACGCCTGCATGCCGGGCAGCCGCTGTATGCCATTGGCGATTTTCGCAGCAGCGGCGGTGGCCGCCAGGGGCTAGACCTGAGCACGGCGCAGGGCGCGGTGATCCGCGAGTGGAAGGGTGATTTCGCCGGTTTGCTGCAGCGCTTCGACAGCGATAACAATGGTCAGCTCGACCAGCAGGAATGGGGGCGTGTGCGTCTGGCCGCGCAACTTGAGGCTGAAGATCGCCACCGTCAACAGAGCCAGCGGCCTGCGCAGCATCAGCTGGGCCAACCGCGCGAAGCCGCGCCCTTTATCCTCTCGAGCGCGGGGGAGGATGAGTTGGCGCGGCAGTTTTATTGGCAGGCCGCCGGCGGTGCCGTGCTATGTCTGGCTGGGGCCTTGGC
>JBFKAF010000166.1:0-7078 GCA_041621735.1 Pseudomonas sp. | reverse complement strand
CACCCTTACCGGCGCCGAAACGCTTAGGCGGTTATTTTCTGCGGCACTTTCCGTAGGCTCACGCCCCCCAGGCGTTACCTGGCACTCTGCCCTATGGAGCCCGGACTTTCCTCCCCCACGTTTCGCAGAACGAAACGCGGCAGCGACTGTCCGATCGACTCTCCGCCGCCAAGGGTAGCGACACCGGCCTTAGAGAACAAGCTCAAACGCTCTTCTGCTGCTGCAAAGCCACTTGATAGAGCAGATTCTTGCGCACTCCGGTGATCTCGGCCGCCAGGGCTGCCGCACGCTTGAGCGGCATTTCCTCGAGCAACAGATTGAGCACGCGCAGTGCCTCAGCACTCACCGCCGCCTCGCCCTCAGGTGCCTGCCAGCCGGCAACCAGCACCACGCACTCGCCACGCTGCTGATTGCTATCACCGGCCACCCACGCGCACAACTCCACCAATGGCAAGCCCTGCAGCGTCTCGAAGGCCTTGGTCAGCTCACGCGCGAGCACTGCCGGGCGCTCACCACCGAAGACCTCGCGCATATCCTCCAGCGATTCCAGAATGCGATGCGGCGCCTCGTAGAAAATCAGCGTGCGCGGCTCTTCCTTTACCTGCTCCAGACGAGCCCGGCGCGCCGCCGTCTTGGCCGGTAAAAAGCCCTCGAAAATAAACCGATCGGATGGCAAACCCGCGGCCGATAAGGCTGCGATCAAGGCACAAGCACCCGGCACCGGCACCACGGCGATTCCCGCCGCACGTGCCTGGCGCACCAGGTGATAGCCCGGGTCGGAAATCAACGGCGTGCCTGCATCGGAAATAAGCGCCAGGTCCTCGCCAGCTTGCAGGCGCGCAAGAAAGCGTCCGCCCTGATCACGCTCATTGTGCTCGTGACATGCCACCAGTGGCGTAGCGATGCCGAAATGCTGCATCAGGCGCGCGGAATGACGCGTATCCTCAGCCGCAATCACTGCCACCTCTTTGAGAACCTTGAGCGCCCGCGCACTTAGATCGTCCAGGTTACCAATCGGCGTAGCGACCACAAAAAGGCGGCCTGGGGCGAGCGTAGGCGCAGCGGGAGCAGTCACAGTTCAGCCTCTTCAAATTGCGAAAGCGCGCATTGTAGCCCGTTTCACGCCACCGACATCGCGCCACCGCCCGCGCTTGGTTACAATTCGCGCTCATTTGATCAAGTATCAGGAACGCTTACATGATCGCCTGCCTGCGCCTCCTCTCCACCCTCTGCCTGGTCGGCCTGCTGGCCGCCTGTGCCAGCTCACCGTCTTCCACGCTCGGTGAACTGCCGCGCACCCCTCAAGCCAGCGTCGAGCAACTCTTGCAACAGGCCGGCGATAGCCAGTCCGAACAAGCGACCCTGCTGCGCCTGTCAGCCGCCGACCTGGCCTACCAGCAGAAAAGCCTGGGGCGCGCCATTCAGATCCTCGAACAGGTGCAACTGGACCAGCTGAAACCCGCCCAGCAGGTATACGCCAGCACCTTGAGCGCAGAACTGGCACTGGCCCGCAACAAACCCAAGGCCGCCTTGCAGGCACTTAGTCATCCCAGCCTGCAGCGTCTGGGCGAACTGCCCATCGAGCAGCAGATCCGCACTCAACTGACCCGCGCCAAGGCACTAGAAGAAGACGGGCAAACCCTCGCCGCCGCCCGCGAGCGCGTGTTCATCGCGCCCCTGCTCACCGCCACAGCTGCGATGCGCAACCACGAAACCATCTGGACACTGGTCAGCAACCTACCGCCCGAAGAACCACGCACCGAAAGCGATGCCGACCTGGCCGGCTGGCTAAGCCTGGCGCGCGCCTCACAGAGCGCAGGCACCCTGAAGCAACAGCAAGCCAGCATCGACAACTGGCGCTTGCAACACCCCGAACACCCGGCCGCACGGCAGTTACCGCAAGCACTGAACGAACTCCTCGCCCTATCCAGCCAACCCTTGACTGAAATTGCCCTGCTGTTGCCACAGGAAGGCCAGCTCGCCTCAGTCGCGCGCGCCCTGCGGGACGGCTTTCTCGCCGCACACTACCAGGCGCAACAGGCCGGACAGAACCCGCCCAATATTCAGCTGTACGACAGCTCACGCCTGAGCTCGCTGGATGAGTTCTACCGCCAGGCCCAGCAAGCAGGCGTTCAATTGGTCGTCGGTCCGCTGGAAAAACCACTGGTCAAGCAGCTCAGCGAGCGCGAACAGCTACCGATCACCACCCTCGCACTGAACTACAGCGAAGCCGGCCAGGAGGGCCCTGCCCAGCTGTTCCAGTTCGGCCTGGCCGCCGAAGATGAAGCCCGCGAAGTGGCTCGCCGCGCCTGGGCCGACGGCATGCGCCGAGCCGTCGCCCTGGTGCCACGCGGGGAATGGGGCGACCGCGTGCTCGCGGCCTTCAGCCAGAGCTGGCAGGCCGCTGGCGGCACCCTGATCGCCGCCGAACACGTCGCCGAACCCGTGGAACTGGCACAGCAAATCGCCAACCTGTTCCAGCTGCGCGAAAGCGAAGCCCGCGCCAAAAGCCTGCAAAGCACTCTGGGCACCGCTGTGGACGCGCAGCCTGCGCGGCGCCAGGACATCGACTTCATCTTCCTCGCAGCCACCCCACAACAGGCCCAGCAGATCAAACCCACCCTGGCATTCCAGTACGCCGGCGACGTGCCTGTCTACGCGACGTCGCACCTGTTCACCGGCAA
This sequence comes from Pseudomonas sp., assembly GCA_041621735.1. Taxonomy (GTDB): domain Bacteria; phylum Pseudomonadota; class Gammaproteobacteria; order Pseudomonadales; family Pseudomonadaceae; genus Aquipseudomonas. The sequence goes on along the minus strand of JBFKAF010000166.1, from coordinate 4,394 downwards.
CCACAGCCAGGCACAGTACAAAGACCTCAATGGCATCCGCTTCTGTGAAACACCTTGGCTACTTGGGGTTAGCGACCCGCTGCGCCAGCAGGCCAACAGCCAATGGCCGCAGGCCGGGAGCAGCCTTGGTCGCCTGTACGCCATGGGCGCCGACGCTTACCGCCTGGCACCGCGCCTCGATCAGCTCAAAGCACTGCCCAACACCCAGATTGACGGGCTGTCGGGCACACTCAGCCTGAACCCGGCGCAACGCGTGGAACGCCAACTGCCCTGGGCCGAGTTCCGCGACGGTCAAGTGCAGCGCCTGCCCGACACCCCCAATTGATCAACCACAGCAGCAGCCAAAGCAGCGGCAAGGCCGCAGAAGCCCTGGCCCGCCAGCACCTGGAGCAACAGGGACTGCGCCTTCTGGCGCAGAACTGGCACTGCCGCCGCGGCGAGCTCGATCTGGTCATGCTCGACACGGATACAGTAGTATTCGTTGAGGTTCGCTACCGGCGGCATGCCGCCTGGGGCGGCGCTATCGAGAGCGTTGACGCGCGCAAGCGCGAGAAACTAACGATGGCCGCAATGCACTTCCTGCAACAGGAATCACGCTGGGCCAAACACCCATGCCGCTTTGACGTGATTGCCATCAACAGCCAAGGCAACGCTCCCCCGCAACTGAACTGGATTCAAAACGCCTTTGATACCTGAGCAGACACAACACTGAAGGTTATATCGCCAATGGAAATGCAAGCCCGTATTCGCCAGCTGTTCCAAGCCAGCATCGAGACCAAGCAACAGGCTATGGAAGTGCTCGTGCCATTCATCGCCCAGGGCAGCCAGGTTATGGTTCAGGCACTACTCAGCGAAGGCAAGATCCTCTCCTGCGGCAACGGCGGCTCGGCCGGCGATGCCCAGCATTTCTCTTCCGAACTGCTCAACCGTTTCGAGCGCGAACGCCCTAGCCTTCCAGCCATCGCCCTGACTACAGACAGCTCAACCATCACCTCTATCGCCAATGACTACAGCTACAACGAGGTGTTTTCCAAGCAAATCCGCGCCCTCGGCCAACCTGGCGACGTACTCCTGGCCATTTCCACCAGCGGCAACTCGGCCAACGTGATCCAGGCCATCCAAGCAGCCCATGATCGCGAAATGACCGTGGTCGCCCTAACCGGCCGCGACGGCGGCGGCATGGCCTCGCTACTATTGCCCGAGGATGTCGAGATCCGCGTGCCCTCGAAAGTTACCGCGCGCATCCAGGAAGTCCACCTGCTGGCTATTCATTGCTTGTGCGACCTGATCGACAGCCAACTATTTGGGAGTGAAGAATGACCCGTACCCCACTGATTCTTGCCGCCCTGGCACTCAGCCTGCTCCTTGCCGGCTGCGGCAGCCGCAGCATTGGCAACAAGATCGATGATCAGTTCATCGACCCCGAAGTCAGCGCCAACATCTCGCGAGCGCATGCCGACCTGACCAGCCCCTCCTCGCATATCGTGGTCACCAGCTACAACGGCGTGGTTCTGCTTGCAGGGCAAACGCCACGCAGCGAGCTGAAAGTCGCCGCCGAGCAGGCCGCGCGCAAAGTACAAGGCGTCAGCAAAGTGCATAACGAGCTGCAAGTGCTGCAGCCTACCTCGGTGCTCGCGCGCAGCAACGACTCCCTGCTGACCGCCAAGGTCAAGGCGCAAATGCTCGCCGACAGCAGCGTACCGGGATCACGCATCAAGGTGGTCACCGAGAACGGCATCGTTTACCTGCTCGGCCTGGTCACACACATGGAAGCCAACCACGCCACCAGCCTGGTGCAGAGCGTCTCTGGCGTGCAGAAGATCGTCAAACTGTTCCAGTACACCGACTGAATCCAGCCAGCAACCCAAACAAAAGGCGACCCTCGGGTCGCCTTTTGTTTATTTCACCACTTTCAGACTAGGCCGCCCACTCGGTCGCGGCGGCTCGCCATCTGGCGGGCCTTGATCATCAGGGCCTTCGTCCTCCTCGTCATCCGGAACCGGCGGCTCCAAGTCGAAGACCATGCCCTGGCCATTCTCCCGCGCATAAATCGCCAACACCGCCGCAGCCGGCACATACAGGCTGTGCGCCACACCACCAAAACGCCCCTCGAAGCTTACTGCTTCGTTGTCCATATGCAGATGACGCACGGCACCTGGCGAGACGTTAAGGACGATCTGCCCATCACTGGCGAAGCCTGGTGGCACCTGCACCCCGGCAAACTCGGCATCGACCAACAGGTGCGGAGTGCAATCGTTATCGACAATCCACTCATACAGGGCTCGAACCAGATAGGGACGACTAGAGTTCATCAAAGCCTCCTAAGGCGTTAACGCATATCTCGTTCAGCGGTGGACAGACTGGCCTGGAAAGCCTCGCGAGCAAACTGACGCTCCATATAATCGAGCAACGGCTTAGCCGGCTTCGGCAGTTCGATACCCAGCACCGGCAGACGCCAGAGAATCGGCAACAAACAACAATCTACCAGACTCAACTCCTCACTGAGGAAGAACGGCTTGTCGACGAACAACGGCGAAACCCCCGTCAGACTCTCACGCAACTCCTTGCGGGCCTGCACGCGCGCCGGCTCCTTGCTACGCGCATCCAGGATCAGATCCACCAAGACGCACCAGTCTCGCTGAATGCGATGAATCAGCAAGCGGCTATTGGCTCGCGCTACCGGATACACCGGCAACAACGGCGGATGCGGATAGCGCTCATCCAGATACTCCATCACCACTGTCGACTCATACAACGCCAGATCACGATCGACCAGGGTCGGTAGACTGGCGTAAGGATTGACTTCCAGCAGACTCGGCGGGCAACGGCCCGGCTCCACAGTGATGATTTCGGCGCTGACACCCTTCTCGGCGAGCACAATACGTACACGGTGGGAATAGTGGTCAGCGGGGTCGGAGTAACAGGCCAACCGGTTGGTCACGCCCATGGCGGTCCTCCTCGCTTATTTAGGTTATGTGAAGCAGAAAAACCTGCGCGCCCAAAGGGGCGCGCAGGTCAACAAAGGCGAAGCAACAGTTTAGTGCACGTCCTTCCAGTATTCGCGCTTGAGCAGGTAAGCAAATACAAAGAAGAAGGCCAGATAGAGCAGAACGTAGGTGCCTATACGCTGACTTTTCAGCGCCACCGGGTTGGCCGAATACGCCAAGAAGGTCACTAGATTCTTGATTTTCTCATCGAACGCCTCCTCACTCAGCTCGCCGGTTTTCGGCTCGACGGTCAACTGGTCGCAACCTTCGTGAGTAATGGGTGTACCGGTCAACGGATCGAACTGCTTCTTACCGTTCTCCACCACCTGCACCTGCTTACAACCGATGTACTGACGACCTTGCAGCCCCACCAACACGTTCGGCATACCGACGTTGGGGAATACCTTGTTATTGGCCCCCAGCGGACGGGTCGGGTCCTCATAGAAGGTGCGCAGATAGGTGTACAGCCAATCGGTACCCCGCACGCGAGCAACCAGCGTCAGATCCGGCGGCGCAGCGCCGAACCAGGTCTTGGCATCCTCAGGGCGCATACCAATCTTCATGTGATCGCCAATCTTGGCGCCGCTGAAGACCAGATTTTCAAGCATCAACTCGTGCGGAATACCCAGGTCATCGGCAACCCGTTCGTAGCGCTGGAACTTCGCGCCGTGACAACCCATGCAGTAGTTCGCGAAAGTCCTCGCGCCGTCCTGCATGGCAGCCTTATCGGTCAAGTCGATATCGACGCTGTCCAGCTCATAGTTGCCGGCGGCCCCCAGAGCCAAGGCCGGCATAACAGCGATAACCAGTGCAGCAAATAGCTTCTTCATCAGCCCGTCACCCTTTCCGGAACCGGTTTAGTCTTCTCCATCCTGGTGTAGAACGGCATCAGGATGAAGTAGGCGAAATACAGCGCGGTACAGACTTGCGACAGCAGGGTGCGACCTGGCGTCGGAGCCAGTACGCCCAGCACACCGAGGATCACGAAGGACACGCAGAACAGTAACAACCAGACCTTGCTCATCCAGCCCTTGTAACGCATCGACTTGACCGGACTGCGATCCAGCCATGGCAATACGAATAGCACGGCAATGGCAGCACCCATGGCGATGACACCGAGCAGTTTGTCCGGCACCGCGCGGAGAATCGCGTAGAACGGGGTGAAGTACCACACCGGTGCAATATGCTCAGGGGTCTTGAACGGGTTGGCCTGCTCGAAGTTCGGCTTCTCCAGGAAGTAACCACCCATCTCCGGGAAGAAGAACACGATGAAGCAGAAGTTGAACAGGATCACTACGACGCCGACGAGGTCCTTGACGCTGTAGTACGGGTGGAACGCGATACCGTCTAGCGGTATACCGTTCTCATCTTTCTTCTTCTTGATGTCGACGCCATCCGGGTTGTTTG
>JBFKAF010000165.1:0-7099 GCA_041621735.1 Pseudomonas sp. | reverse complement strand
GCAAAGGCTATGCTTAGCGGCAACTTAATGGATAAACACTATGACCCTCACCGAACTGCGCTACATCGTCACCCTCGCTCAGGAGCAACACTTCGGCCACGCGGCCGAGCGCTGCCACGTCAGCCAGCCGACCCTGTCGGTAGGGGTGAAGAAGCTCGAGGACGAGCTGGGTGTGCTGATCTTTGAGCGCAGCAAGAGCGCGGTACGCCTGACTCCGGTCGGCGAGGGCATCGTCACCCAGGCGCAAAAGGTGCTGGAGCAGGCCCAGGGTATCCGCGAACTGGCCCAGGCCGGCAAGAACCAGCTGACCGCGCCGCTGAAGATCGGCGCCATCTATACCGTCGGCCCCTACCTGTTCCCTCACCTGATCCCGCAGCTGCACCGGGTGGCGCCGCAGATGCCGCTGTACATCGAGGAAAACTTCACCCACGTGCTGCGCGACAAGCTGCGCACCGGCGAGCTGGACGCGATCATCATCGCCCTGCCGTTCCAGGAAGCCGATGTACTGACCATGCCGTTGTATGACGAACCCTTCTACGCCCTGATGCCGGCCGGCCACCCCTGGGCGGCGCTGGACAGCATCGACAGTAAGCTGCTCAACGACAAGAGCCTGCTGCTGCTCGGCGAGGGCCACTGCTTCCGCGATCAGGTGCTGGAAGCCTGCCCGACCCTGCGCAAGGGCAGCGAAGAGCACGCCAAGCACACCACGGTGGAATCCAGCTCGCTGGAAACCATCCGCCACATGGTCGCCTCCGGTCTCGGCGTGTCGATCCTGCCGCTCTCCGCCGTGGACAGTCACCATTACGCGCCCGGCATCATCGACGTGCGCCCGCTGAGCGCACCGGTGCCCTTCCGCACCGTGGCCATCGCCTGGCGTGCCAGCTTCCCGCGACCGAAAGCCATCGAAATGCTGGGCGACTCGATCCGCCTGTGCTCGGTCGCCCGCCCCCAGGCGCAAAAGGCCTAAGCCGCGCATGAGCGAACTGGCCGCGGTTTCCGTTACGGCGCTGAAAGGCGTCGGCGCCGCCCTGGCCGAGAAACTCGCCAAGGTCGGTCTGGAAAACCTGCAGGATGTGCTGTTCCACCTGCCGCTGCGCTACCAGGACCGCACCCGTATCGTGCCGATCGGCGCCCTGCGCCCCGGACAGGACGCGGTGGTCGAGGGCGTAGTCGCCGGCGCGGACGTGGTCATGGGCCGCAGGCGCAGCCTGCTGGTGCGCCTGCAGGACGGCAGCGGCACCCTCAGCTTGCGTTTCTACCATTTCAGCCAGGCGCAGAAAGAGGGCCTGAAACGCGGCACCCAGCTGCGCTGCTACGGCGAGGTGCGTCCCGGCTCGTCCGGCCTGGAGATCTACCACCCGGAATACCGGGCGCTGTCCGGCAGCGAACCGATTGCCGTGGAACAGACCCTGACGCCGATCTACCCGACCACCGAAGGCCTGACCCAGCAGCGCCTGCGTCAGCTCAGCGAGCAGGCGCTGGCGCGACTCGGCCCGCACAGCCTGCCGGACTGGCTGCCCCGCGAGCTGGCCAGTGACTATCAGCTCAGCCCGCTGGACCAGGCCATCCGTTACCTGCACCGGCCACCGGCGGATGCCGACCTGGAGGAGCTGGCCGAGGGTCGCCACTGGGCCCAGCACCGCCTGGCCTTCGAAGAGCTGCTGACCCACCAGTTGTCCCTGCAGCGTCTGCGTGAAAGCCTGCGCGCCCAGCAGGCGCCGCGCCTGCCCATCGCCAAGCAGCTGCCGCAGCAGTTTCTGAGTAACCTGGGCTTCCCGCCGACCGGCGCGCAGACCCGCGTGGGCGCCGAGATCGCCTACGACCTGAGCCAGGACGAGCCGATGCTGCGCCTGATTCAGGGCGATGTCGGCGCCGGCAAGACGGTGGTCGCCGCCTTCGCCGCGTTGCAAGCGCTGGAGGCCGGCTACCAGGTCGCCTTGATGGCGCCGACCGAGATTCTCGCCGAACAGCACTTCCTCAACTTCAGCAAGTGGCTGGCGCCGCTCGGCCTCGACGTCGCCTGGCTGGCCGGCAAGCTCAAGGGCAAGGCACGCGGCGCGGCGCTGCAACAGATCGCCGATGGCACGCCCATGGTGGTCGGCACCCACGCGCTGTTCCAGGACGAGGTGCAATTCCAGCGCCTGGCCCTGGTGATCATCGACGAACAACATCGCTTCGGCGTGCAGCAACGCCTGGCGCTACGGCAGAAAGGCGTCGGCGGGCGCCTGTGCCCACACCAGCTGATCATGACCGCGACGCCCATCCCGCGCACCCTGGCGATGAGCGCCTACGCCGACCTGGACACCTCGATCCTCGACGAGCTGCCGCCCGGCCGCACTCCGGTGAACACCGTCCTGGTCGCCGACAGCCGCCGCCTGGAGGTGATCGAACGGGTGCGCTCGGCCTGCCACGAGGGGCGCCAGGCGTACTGGGTCTGCACCCTGATCGAAGAGTCCGAAGAACTGACCTGCCAAGCCGCCGAGACCACCTTCGAGGACCTCTCGGCCGCCCTCGGTGGCCTGCACGTCGGGCTGATCCACGGGCGCATGAAGCCTGCGGAAAAAGCCGCGGTGATGGATCGGTTCAAGCAGGGCCAACTGCACTTGCTGGTCGCCACCACGGTGATCGAGGTCGGTGTCGACGTGCCCAATGCCAGCCTGATGATCATCGAGAATCCGGAACGCCTGGGCCTGGCCCAGCTGCACCAGCTACGCGGCCGGGTCGGGCGCGGCAGCGCCGCCAGCCACTGCGTGCTGCTCTATCACCCGCCGCTGTCGCAACTGGGTCGGCAACGCCTGGGGATCATGCGCGAGACCTGCGATGGTTTCGTCATCGCCGAAAAGGACTTGGAACTGCGCGGCCCAGGGGAAATGCTTGGCACCCGGCAGACCGGCCTGCTGCAATTCAAGGTCGCCGACCTGATGCGCGATGCCGACCTGCTGCCGGCGGTGCGCGACGCCGCCCAAGCCCTGTTGGCCCGCTGGCCGCAACATGTCAGCCCGCTGCTGGAACGCTGGTTGCGCCATGGCCAGCAATACGGCCAAGTGTGATCCAGCGCACACTGCTGCTATCACCTCAGCCGTTGCTCCACTGGACTGCTGTTTATACTTCTGCTCACTGCACCTCAGCCGGATTTCGTTATGACCGAAGTAGCCCTCGCCCCCGACACCACGCCGCAGCCACCAGCGGTGATTCTGCAACTGCTGGATAAGCTCGATCTGGCCTACCGGGTGCGCAGCGAGCATTCGGGCCTGCCGGCTGCCCAGCGCCTGCAGGCGGTGTTGCTCGAAGATGCGGTTGGCGCCTTGCTGGTGCTCTACCCGCAGAGCCAGCTACTCGACCTCAATCGCCTGGCCGAGCTGACCGGGCGCAAACTCACCGCGGTCAAATCGGAGCGCCTGGAGCGCATGCTCGGCAAACACAGCCTGAGCACGCTGCCCGGCCTGCCGCCGCTGACCAGCTCGCCGTGCCTCTACGATGAGCGCCTGCTCCAGGTGCCGAGCCTGCTGCTTGAGTCCGGGCAGCCCGGTGTACTCCTGGAGATGTCCAGCGAGGTCTTCAAGAGCCTGCTGAGCAAGGCCAGCGCGGCGCGTTTCGGCGAGCCGCTAAGCACTATCCAGCCGAACCTCGACCGCCCGCACGATGACCGCGACGAGATCAGCCAAGCGGTACAGGCCTTCACCGCGCGGCGTATCCAGCAACGCCTGGAGGAGACCATCGAGATCCCGCCGCTACCGGAAACCGCGCAGAAGATCGTCAAGCTGCGGGTCGACCCGAACGCCACGGTGGACGACATCACCGGCGTGGTGGAAACCGACCCGGCCCTGGCCGCCCAGGTGGTCAGCTGGGCGGCCTCGCCCTATTACGCCGCCCCCGGCAAGATCCGCTCGGTGGAAGACGCCATCGTCCGCGTGCTGGGTTTCGACCTGGTGATCAACCTGGCCCTCGGCCTGGCCCTGGGCAAAACCTTGAGCTTGCCCAAGGACCATCCGCAACAGGCCACACCCTATTGGCAGCAGGCCATCTACACCGCCGCGGTGATCGAGGGGCTGACCCGCGCCATGCCGCGCACCCAGCGCCCGGAAGCGGGCCTGACCTACCTCGCCGGGCTGCTGCACAACTTCGGCTATCTGCTGCTGGCGCACGTCTTCCCGCCGCACTTCTCGCTGATCTGCCGGCACCTGGAGGTCAACCCACACCTCTCGCACAGCTATGTCGAGCAACACCTGCTGGGCATTAGCCGCGAGCAAATCGGCGCCTGGCTGATGCGTTACTGGGACATGCCGGAAGAACTGGCCAGCGCCCTGCGCTTCCAGCACGACCCCGACTATGCCGGCCCGCACGCGGTCTACCCTAATCTGGTGTGCCTGGCGGTCAGCCTGCTGCGCAACCGCGGCATTGGTGCCGGCCCGCAAGGCGAGATCCCGCAGAGCCTGCTCGATGGCCTGGGCCTGAGCCGCGAGAAGGCCGATGAGGCGGTCGACAAGGTGCTCGCGGCCGAAGTCGCACTGCGTGAGCTGGCCACGCAATTTCACCCGCCGCACTAAGCGGAGCGCGCTCGCCTTGCTCGGCGCCGCGGAGCACATCGCAGAGAACTAAGGGGCCAATTCAGGCCCCTTGCTTATGCGCTGAGTGATCACTCGGTAGCTAGGCCAAATCATTTCAGTTGGGCCCGACGCTCGACGAACAGCGCAGGCAGTGCCTGCTCACTGCCTTCCAGCAATAGCCGGACCGCGGCCTGCTCATACAGGGCCGCATACTCCTCGAGCTGTTCGCTGGGCATCTGCCGGTAGGCGTACAGCATGAACGACTCCACGCCCTCGGCACTGGAGGTGCGCAGCGCTTGCGCCTGGGCTTCCGTCTGCTCGCTCAAGGCGCGCTCATCGAGGCTTTCGCCGCGCGCCTTGAGCGCCAGCAGCGCCTGAGTCTTGCCCACCTCATAACGCAGCAGCGCGGCCAGGGCGGTGGTGTGCGCCGCGACATCGAGGCGCCGCACCAACGCCAGACGCGCTTGCCGCGGCGGGCGCGCCGCCAGTTGCGCCCGGTAGTTGGCCAGAGCCTCGCCGCCGTTCTCGCCGACGGCGCGTTCGGCGGCGGTGAAGCGCCGCGCCAGGGGACTGTCGAGCAAGCGCCGCGCCTGTTCTAACTGAGCCTGATCGAGGCTGCCGAGCAGACGCTTGGCCAAGTCCCGACACAGGGCATCGGCGGCAAACAGCCGGCCCAGTTCGGCCTGCCGCGCCTCGCTCAGCCCGCGCTGCAGCAGCGGTGCACTCTGCTCGCAGAGCAGGCGAATCCCAGCCAGTTCAAACAGCGGGACGAAAGCCTCGGCTTTCGGTGGCGCGGCCTGCGCCAAGCTGGTGACGGACAACAGGCAGAGGAGGATAAAACGCATGGGCAGGCTTCCGCAGTGACTCCGGCCAGCCTAACCAATGGGGCACGCGCCGACCAGCAGTGGCTGGTCAGGTTGCGCGTCAGGCGGCTTTTTTCTCGGTCGATTTTTTCTTCGCCACCAGGTATTTGGTCAGCCCTTGGAACCACAGCACCAGCGCCGGGTTGCCCTGAATCTGGATGTCCTTGTTCTGAATGCCCTGCATAAAGGCCAACTGCTTGTTCTTCGCGCTCATGGTGGCGAAGCCGTAGGCGCCGTCCTTGAACCCCAGGGCGAAAGCCGGTTCGAGCGCGGGGCCACGCTTGCTGCTGATACGCTGGTCTTTGACGATGAAGTGGCGAGCGATCTTGCCATCCAGGGTGTGCAGCTGGAACACCATGTCGCGGTCGACCAGTTGCTGCTGGAAAGCTGGATTGTCACGGCTGGCCTTGCTCATCAGGCGGCCCAGCATCCACAGGAGAAAACGAAATTTCATGCGCACGGCCTCGGCGGGGGAAAAGAAACGGCGCGCATTGTAGCGGTTTGTCGCGAGGACTACAGCCGACCTAAAGCCTGGTGTAGACGAGCGTGAAGGGCTGGAGAAAGGCACCCGGAGCCGCTTAGCTCCGGGCTGGGAAAGCTCAGTTGACCGCGTCTTTCAGGGACTTGCCCGGTTTGAAGGCAACGGTATTGCTGGCCTTGATCTGCACCGGCTGACCGGTTTGTGGGTTTTTGCCAGTGCGCGCACCACGGTGGCGCTGCAGGAAGGTGCCAAACCCAACCAGGGTCACGCTGTCCTTGCGGTTCAGCGCGCCGGTGATTTCTTCGAGCACGGCATTGAGTACGCGATTGGCCTGATCCTTGGTCAGGTCTGCCTTATCGGCGATGGCGGCGGCGAGTTCCGGTTTACGCATAAAAAGCCTCTTTGACGGTTTGTTGTTGTTGTGTCCGTGCTGTTCGTCAGAACAGCGCTCAAAGCGCCGCAACAGCTCTGTGCTGCGGCAGACTGAGGGAGAATGGCACGCCATTTGGACCTGCGCCAGTCTTGCCCGACAGTTTAATCCAGGGGTTTTACGACATAACCGACAGAACAGCCGACATTCACGCCAGAAGCGCCGGCAGCAGCTTATTCAGGGCCAACTTCTCCTGCACGGCCGTGCCGGTCAGGGCGTAGCCAAGCAGGGCGCCAGACGCGTCGCGGCACAAGGCCTTGATGTCACTACCGCTGCCCTCCACTGTCCATTCGCCCTGCTGGCCACGCGGCGGTGGCGAGACCACCAGCGGGCACACCGGGGTTTTCACCGTGACCGGCATGGGACCATAACGGACCGCGGTTGGCTGGCCGGCCAGGGTCTGCGCCAGGGCACGGGCGCAGGCCATCAACGGCATCACGTAGAGCAGGTTGAGGCCATCGACCTCGGCACAGTCGCCCAAGGCATAGATATTGGCGTGGGAGGTGCGCAGCTGACGGTCGACCATTACCCCGCGGTCGACCGTCAGGCCCGCCGCAGCGGCCAGGTCGATACGCGGACGCAGGCCGACCGCCGACACCACCAGGTCACAGGGGATCTGCGTACCGTCGGACAGGCTCGCGAGCAAACCCTCTGCCGCATGGTTGAGGCTGGTCAACAACGGACCGAGGTGAAAGCGTGCGCCGAGGCTTTCCAGCCCCGCCTGCACCGCCGTGGCCGCCGCCGGATGCAGCAGCCCGGGCATCACCTGCTCGCACGG
>JBFKAF010000164.1:0-7121 GCA_041621735.1 Pseudomonas sp. | reverse complement strand
CCCTTGCCATCGGCGACAGAGACGCCGACCGGCAGGTTGTCGAGAATCTTGCGCAGCAAGGCCTCGTTCTGCGCCAGCGCCCCAGTACGTTGTTCCACCAGTTGTTCGAGGCTCTCGAACAGACGCACCCGGCCCAGGGCCATGGCGAACTGGCGGCCGATCGAAGCCAGGGCATTGAGCGCATCCACCGGCCAGCTCTGCGCCTGGGTGCGCACCACATTGAGCATGCCGATGGTTTCGCCGCCAAGCAGCAAGGGGATGCTCGCGTGGCTGCCTTCCCCCATCTGCTGCAAGGCCGGGCAAGCAGCGATATTGCACGGCTCCCTCAACTGGTCGTGGAGCCAGGCGTGCCGACATGGGCAGTTCAGCGAGCAACTGGTCAACCGCCCCAATTCGTAATCGCCACCACGCCCGCGAGAACCTGCTACCCGCAGCATGCCACCCGGCTCGTCGGTATCGGCCAGCAGTAACCAGGCGCCCACGGCATTGGGGAACTCGAGGATGCGCCCCAAGGCCGTATCGATCACGTGACGCTCGCTGTTGGCATCGCTCAGACCACTGGTGAAGTGAAACAGGCAGTTCAGCAGCGAGTTGCTGCGGGTCAGCTCGTCGTGCTTGGCCAGCAGTTCGTGGTTGAGCCGTATGCCCTGTTCGTAAGTGGAGATCAACAGGTCGAGAATTTGCTGACGGCCGGCGGTGATGAAGTGCCGCTCGCCCTCCAGTACCACCTCCACGCCCATTTGCACCCGCTCGTTGCTGCGCAGTTCGAGATTGACCAGGAAATAGCGGATGCGCGACATCAGGTACTTCTCGTCATAGGGCTTGACGATGAAGTTGTCGGCGCCGCAGGCCAGGCCATGCACCACATCTCGCGCATCGGCCAGACTGGTGACCAGGATTACTGGGATGTTCTTGGTGCGCGGGTCGCCCTTGAGCTGGCGACAGAGTTCATAGCCATCCATCTGCGGCATGACGATATCGCTGATGATTATGGTCGGCAAATATCCGCTCAGAAACTCCAGCGCCTCCACGCCGTTGCGCGCGACTCGTACCTGGCAACCGGCGGACTCCAGCAGGAACTGCAGTTCAGTGGCCTGGGTCGGACTGTCCTCGACTATCAGAATTTCCGCGCTATCGAACATGGTCAATCTCCTTCTGGCCCAGTACTGCGGGAAAGGCGGTGTAGTGCGAGCGAATTGAGCAGCGCCGCAATCGCCTCCGGCGGCAACACCTGGCGCGCCGCCTGCAGCTTGATCGCCGCCTGCGGCATGGCATCGATCAGCGCGCTGGCCGGCTCCTGAACGATGGTCAGGGCCCCGCACCGGTGCAGTTCGGCGAGCCCCTCGGCCCCGTCCCGACCCATGCCGGACAGCTGAATGCCAATGGCCTGGTTACCGAGGCGCTGCGCCACGTTGCGGAACAGGTGATCGGCCGAAGGGCAGTAGAGCTCGCCGTTGCTGCCCTGCAACTGAGCCCGCAGCCCGGCGCCGACGCCCAGATGACTGCCGTCAGGCGCCAGGTACAGCCCCCCTGGCTGCAGCAGCTGGCCATGCTCGGCGATACTCACCGACAAGCCGCAGACACTCGCCAGCCAGTCGCGAAAACTGCCGAGAAACCCTACGCTGATGTGCTGGGCCAGCAGCAGCGGCCAGGGTTGTTGTGCGCTCAGTTGTGACAGCAGCACCTTGAGCGCGACCGGGCCACCGGCGGACGCGGCAATGGCCACCAGCTTTGGACTTTCCGAACCCAGCGGCGCCCTGGGTGGCGCGGCAGTCAGCGTCTTCACTGTGCGCGGTCGCCGCACTATCTTGACCTGCGCCATGCTGCGCAGGGTGCGCACCAGTGCCCCGATACGCTGCTCGAAATTAGCCGCCCCCGGCCCCTCGGGCTTATCTAGTACCGCCAGGGCACCGGCTTCCAGGGCGTGTATGGCCGTCGCCGCCGCATAGGCATTGGCGCTGGCGGTCACCACCACCACCGGCAGGGCATAGAGTTCGAGAATGCGCGCCGTGGTTTCATAACCGTCCATGCCCGGCATGTGCACATCCATGGTGATGATATCGGGTCGATAGCCCTCCAGCAGGCGCAAGGCTTGTTCGCCGCTGTCCGCTTCGCGCACTTCGAAACCTTCATCCTCGAGCACCGAGCGCAGCAACACCCGCAGTACCGGTGAATCGTCGACAATCAGCACCCGCATGACAGCTCCCAATCAAATCAAACGGCGAATGGCGTCCAGCAGGCTGTCCTGCTCGAAACCGCTTTTCACCAGGTAGGCATTGGCCCCAACCTCCAGGCCGCGAGCGCGGTCTTCGGCGGAATGCAATGCCGTCACCAATACCACCGGCAAGTCGGCCAGCTCACGGTCGAGCCGCATCCGCTGGGTCAAGGTGAAGCCATCCATACGCGGCATTTCCACATCCGACACCAGCAGATCGAACGCCCCCTGCTTCAGGGTATTCCAGGCTTCCAGGCCATCGTTGGCCGTTACCACCTGGTAACCGGCGCCCTCCAGAATGGCTTTCAGCAGGCCGCGCGAGGTAAAGGAATCTTCGGCGATCAGCAGGCGCTGCGCAGTGTTCGCAGTCCTGTCCTGCGCGTTGCGTTCGAGGCTACCGGCCCCCACCGACAGGGCGCTACGGTAGAGGTCCCCGGGATGCAGAATGGGCACCAGCTGCCCGTCGCCGAGCAGGGTCGCCCCTAGCAGGTTGCGTACCCTAAGCAGCTGACGGCCGAGACTCTTGACGGTGATTTCCTGGTCACCGAGCAGCTCGTCGACCAGCAGTACGAAGGGCTCGCCACGGACTTTTAGCAGCAGCAGAGTCAGGTCATCATCCCTGCCCGCCGAACGGCTCAGGCCGAGCACGTCGGCCAGGGCCCAGACCGGCAGCACTCGTCCGTCGAGCGTCAGCGAGGGGCGGTTCTCCAGATTCTTCACGGCACTGGACGGCAGCCGCAGGCAACGCTCCACGGCCAGCGCCGGCACGGCGAAGGTGCGCTCGGCGTTGCGCACTATCACCGCGCGGAAGGTCGACAAGCTGAGGGGTAGATGCAGATGAAAGCAAGTGCCCTGTCCTGGGTTGGATTCCAGCTCGATGCGCCCGCCGAGGCGTTCGACCACCTCCTGGACGATCGCCATGCCCAGCCCGCGCCCGGACAGGTCGGTGATCAGTGCGCTGGTGGACAAACCGGAACGGAAGATCAGGCGTCGGCTTTCCGCCTCGCTCAGCGCGCCGGCCTACTCAGCGCTGAGCAGGCCGACGGCCTGGGCCTTGGCTAACAGCGACTCCACGGCGATGCCGCCGCCATCATCCTGCACGCGCAGCTCGAAGCGGTCCGCCGACTCCTGTAGCAACTCGATCCGCAACAGCCCCACCGGCCGCTTACCCTTGGCCGTGCGCTGCTCCGGCGACTCCAGACCGTGATCCACGGCATTGCGCAGCAGGTGAGTGAGCACCGTGCGCAGTTCGTCGAGAATACGCTTATCGACCTGTAGATCGGTGCCGCGCACCTGTAATTCCACGCGTTTGCCAGCCTGGCTGGCCAGGTCCTGGACCATGCTCGGCAGCCCCTCGAGCAAACTGCTGCAGGCCAGCAACAGCACTGCCTGCAGCTCGCCGACATGGGCATCGGAGAGCTGCGCCAAGCCCTGGGCCAGATGGCGTCCGGCCTTTTCCAGGTGGACAGCCTCGAAGTGCAGGCGATCGAGCTGGGCCTGGCTCCAGTTCAGATAGTCGAGCAGACCCTTGAACGCATCCCGGCTGGCCAGGGGCAGTTCCTCCAGCCCCTCGCTCACCTGTTTCAGGTGGCCAGCGCCAAACAGACGCCTGCCCCGCTGCGGCTCGAAGGCCTGCGCATGCTCACGTAGGCGGCGCGCATAGGCCTGGGCTTCGAGTTTGTGCTGCAGCAGGCTTTCACTGTGAAACAGCAAGGTGTCCAGGCGACGTGTGGAAACCCTGACCATACTGGGGTCGGCCGGTTGCACAGGGTTTGCCAGCGGCGTCCTCGGCAGGACGACGGCTTCGCCACGCGCGGCGTTTTCCAGCTGGCCGCACAACAATTCGGTCTCGCCGGCGCCAGGCTCTTGTCCGGCGTGCAGTTGCTGCACCGCGCGCAGAGCGTGGCGACACAACTCGACACGCGCCACGCTCAGTTCCAGCTGTCCTCCGCGAATCGCCCCCAGCAAACTCTCCCAGGCATGGCACAGGCGCTCGAACTGCGGCAGGCTGACCGCCCGGGCAGCACCCTTGAGGCTGTGCACCTCGCGAAACAGCGATTCGATGGAGTCGTCACTGGCGCCAGCCTCGCACCAGTTCGCCAGGGTGTCGGCAAGCACGCCCAGGCGCTCGCCCGCCTCGATCCGGAAGCTTTCCAGTAGGCGCTGCTGCAGCGCTTTACGGTCCAGGCTCATGTTCTACTCACAGTTTGAATTGGGCCGCGAGGCCCTGCAGTTTTACACCCAGCTCATGCAGGTTACGGGTGGCCTGGTCCATCTGACGCGTGCCGCTGACATTGCTCTGGCTGGCCTCGCGAATGCTGCTCATGGCATTGGCGACCTGATCCATGCCGACCATCTGCTGCTGACTGGTGGCGGCGATCTGCAAGGCCATGTCACTGGACTCGGTGATGCTGCTATCCAGGGCGCGAATCGCCTCGCCGCTTGACTGCGCCCGTTCGTAGCCGGCCTCCACCGTCTTGCTGCCCTGTTCGGCCAGCAGCACCGCCTTGGTCATGGCCTTCTGGATCTCGCCGAGGATTCCTCGTACCTGGCTGGTGGCTTGTTTCGACTGATCGGCCAGGGCCTTGACCTCCTGGGCCACCACCGAGAAGCCCTTGCCGCTCTCGCCGGCCCGCATCGCCTCGATCGAGGCGTTGACCCCAAGCAGGTTGGACTGCTCAGCCAAGTCACTGACCGAGGCAACTATTTCGCCTATGGTCTGGCTCTGCTCGCCCAGCTGCATGATGCTTTCCGCCACCGCCTGCATCTGCTCGCGGATCTGCCCCATGCCCTTGAGCGCCTCCTCCACCGATTGGCGACCGCCCTGGGCCACCTCGCGGGTGCGCGCAGTGCTGTCGGCCACCGACTGCGCCTTGTCGCTGGCCAGCACCGCGGTCTGCTTGACCTCGTCCACCGTGGTGACTATTTCGCTGATGGCGGTAGCGGTTTCCTGGGTATTGGTGGCCACTTGGCTGGTGGCCGCCAACACTTCCTCGCTGGACGTCGCCAACACCGTTATGCCGTCGTTCAGCTCGCGGATCACCTGCTTGAGGCTCGTCAGCATGCCGCTGAAGGCCAGTCCCAGCTGATCGCTGTCCGAGGCGGGGGGGATCGTCACGGTGAGGTCGCCAAGCGCAACGCTTTGCGCGCTATCGGCTAAGCGGCGCAGGTTGCCGAGCATTTTTTGATAGGCCTTGCCCAGTACATCGTTGTCCGACTGCAGACGGACTTCGACCGACAGATCGCCGGCCGCGATTCGTTCGGCGACCTCTGCTCGCTCCTGCAATGCCACGGCCATGCGATTGAAAGAGTCTTCGAGCACACCGATCTCGTCATTGCGACTACGCCGTCCCGGCTTCACCAGGATTTCCCCGGCGGCCAGCAGCCCCGCCCGCTCGGTGATCTCGCTCAACGGCCTGGAAACCTGGCGACTCCAGACAAAGCCTCCCCCCGCCCCGAGCAACACAACCAGCAAGCCGATGCCGATAAAATCGCGACGCAAGGCATATACGGGCGCAAAGGCCTCCGCAGCTGGCACCTCGATCACCGCGGCCCAGTACTTCATCGGGTCTTGGGGGGCGTAATGAAGCTTCTTGAAGCCGTGGATCCGCGCATCTTGCCCCGCCACTGCCCCTTGGTATTCGGTTAGCGCCTCGCTGCTCAGCAACTGCGAGGCCAGCAGGGGGTTATCGTTCTGCAGCAAGTGCGGCTGCTGCAGGTCAAAGCCGAATGCCTTGGCCGTATCCGGATGCTTGAGGAAATAGCCCTGTTCGTTGACCAGATACAGGCTGCCATACTGCGCCTGGATGGCGTCGAGCAGCGCCTGGCCACGCAGATTGATTATCACTATGCCCCTGCGCGCCTGCGCGCCGGGCTGGAAAACCGGGACCGCAACCCGAATCGTCGGCATGTGCGGCGTCACGATCCTGCCTTGCTCGCGATTGAGGTTCATCGGCGAGACATACAGAGCGCCTCTGGGCAGGCTCATGGCCTCGATGAAATAATCGCTGCCGGCCTTGTCCTGCAGCTGATCCGAGCTGACCGGATGGACGCCGTCTTCGCCAGCATCCACCCGCACCCGTTCGCGGCCATGCTCGTCGATATAGCGCACCTGCCAGTAGTCGGGCTTGCTCTGCAGCAGCGCGGCGAAAATTTGCTGCAGGTCGCCTTCCGCGGCGCTCCTGGCGCTCGCATCCGCCTGATCCGGCACGGCGAGCACTCCGCGCAGGGCCGGCGTCTGACTGAGGAACAGCACATCCCCCTGGGTGCGTTTCAGTGCAGTGGCCAGCCCCATGATCAACTGATTCAGATCCCTGCCGGCTCCGCGCAGGATGCTTTTCTCCAGTTCGGCCTGGCTCTGTAAATAGGTCATCGTGCCCAGTATGAAGACGGTCACCGCGGTCATCGCAGCAACGCCGATAGCCAGTTTTGCCTTGAGTTTCATCCCTGCCCCTCTCGCAAGTGTTCCGAATGCCCTGCCGCGGCGCTATTACAGCTTGAATCGGCTCGCCAAACCCTTGAGCTTTAGCCCCAACTGGTGCAGGTTGCGCGCCGCCAAATCGACCTGTTGGGTGCCGCCGACGTTGTCCTGGCTGGCCTGACGGATGCTCGCCATGGCCGTGACGATCTGGTCCATGCCGACCATCTGCTGCTGGCTGGTGGCGGCAATCTGCAAGGCCACTTCGCTGGACGCCTCGATATTGCTGCTCAGGGTGCGGATTGCCTCGCCGCTCGATTGCGCCCGTTCGTAGCCGGTTTCCACGGTCTTGCTGCCCTGCTCGGCCAACAGCACCGCCTTGGTCATGGCCTTCTGGATCTCGCCGAGAATGCCGCGCACCTGGGCGGTGGCCTGTTTCGACTGGTCGGCCAGGGCCTTGACCTCCTGGGCCACCACCGAGAAGCCCTT
>JBFKAF010000163.1:0-7145 GCA_041621735.1 Pseudomonas sp. | reverse complement strand
GACGCTGGCCGCCGCTCAGCAGTTGGCGCTGGAGATCGCCGGCTTCCCGCAGCGTTGCATGCTGGCCGATCGGGCCAGCGCCTATGCGCAGTGGGATTTGCCGTTTGCCGAGGCGATCGCCAGCGAGTTTCGCGGCGGCCTGGCGGTGATCGAGAGTGGCGAAACCCGCGCCGGCGCGCAGCGCTTCAAGGCGGGCGCGGGGCGCCACGGCGAGTTCCAGTAACGCCTCAGATTTTTCTGGGAATGCCGTACTTGCGCAGGCGCATGGCGATCGCGCTGTGCGAGGCATGCAGGCGCGCGGCCAGTTGCCTGCTGGACGGGTGGCTGGGGTAGAGCTTCTCCAGCAAGGCTTTCTCGAAACCGGCCACGGCCGTTTCCAGGCTGTCGATGTCGCTGTCGAGCTGCACAGGCGCCATGGCCGTGCCGGCAATATCCAGATCGTCGATCTGCACCAGGTTGCTCTCGCAGATCGCCGCGGCGCGGAAGATCACGTTTTGCAGTTGACGCACGTTGCCCGGCCAGCGGTTGCCGAGCAGCGCCGGATAGGTGTCAGGGGTCAGGCGGCAGGGCAGGCGTTGAATCTGCTTGCAGGCATGCTGCATGAAGTGGCGGGCCAGCAGCAGGATGTCCTGGCCGCGTTCGCGCAGCGGCGGCACCTCCAGGTTGAGCACATTCAGGCGGTAGAACAGGTCTTCGCGAAACTCGCCGCTGCTGACCATCTGCTCCAGGTCGCGGTGGGTGGCGCTGAGGATGCGCACATCGACTTTCACCTCGCGCTCGCCGCCGACCCGGCGGAAGCTGCCGTCGTTGAGAAAGCGCAGCAGTTTGGCCTGCAGATAGGGCGACATCTCGCCGATTTCATCGAGAAACACCGTGCCGTGGTTGGCCAGCTCCAGCAGCCCCGGTTTGCCGCCGCGCTGGGCGCCGGTAAAGGCCCCGGGGGCATAGCCGAACAGTTCGCTCTCGGCGAGGTTCTCCGGCAGCGCCGCGCAGTTCAGCGCCAGGAACGAGGCGTTGTGGCGGGCGCTGATCGCGTGGCAGCCACGCGCCACCAGTTCCTTGCCGGTGCCGGTCTCGCCGCGGATCAGCAGTGGCGCATCGAGGGAGGCGACACGCAGGGCGCGGGCCTTGAGGGTGCGGATCGGTGCCGAATCCCCGAGCAGCGAATCGAAGCCTTCGGCATGGTCGTGGTGCAGGGCCGCCAGGCGTGCGCCGATACGGCTTGGCTCATATAGGGTGAGCAAGGCGCCGGCGAGTCGGCGCTGGCCGCTGTCGACGGTTTCACTGATCGGCGTGGCCTCCAGCAGCAGGGCCTGGCCGTTGAGGGTGACTTCGCGCAGCGGCAGGCGGAAATTCTGCTCCAGCAGGGCGTTGTGCAGCACCGGGTCGGCGAATAGCTCGCCGAGCGGTTGGCCGTCGGGTTCCTGTTCACACAGGGCGACCAGGGCCGGGTTGGCCAGCAGCACACGACCCTCGCCGTCGACCGCCAGCACCGGGTCGCTCATCGCCGCCAGCAGGGCATCGAGCTGCAGACGGCGGCGCTGGCCGGGGAGGATGTCGACTATGGTCACCGCCTGCACGCCACGCACCTTGAACAGGGCCTCGCGCAGCTCGTCGAGCACCGCAGTGCTCAGGGTCGGCGCGTCGATGTAGACGTTCGGCGGCAGCATCTCCACCGCATCCAGGTTGAGATTGCGCCCGCCGAGCAGGGCCAGCACTTCCTGGGTGATACCAACGCGATCGATAAAGGTGACGTGGATGCGCATGCGGGCAACTGGCGGTGGTTAGCTGGGGGCTGCAGTATGCCCGGTCTGCTTGGCTTAGTTAACCGAGAGCGAGTGTTCAGCCACAGGTAATGCGGTCGATGACCTCGGCCTCGTCGGTGTCGATGTTCAGGCGGCGTGAGTTGTAGTCCAGGGTCATGGCGTCGCTGGGTGATAACACGCGGGCGGTGCGCGCCCCGGCCTGCTCGCGGATCTGCTTGACCAGCTCGGGCGTGACGGTCTGGCCGAGGTAGCCTTGCACCGCCTCGGCGTTGCATTTGCCGCTCGGGTTGGCGGGCTTGGTCGCGGCGGTATCCGGGCGCTCGACCGAGCTGCAACCGGCCAGGATGGTGAGCAGCGCGACACTGCTGGAGATGAGCGGGTAACGCATGGAATGGTCCTCGGGTCGGCGCGCCTGGGCTGGCAGACGCGGGGTGATTTTCTCGTCTATCGGACTGCCGTGTCGGTTGGGTGTTCCGTCTTCAACCCTTCGATAAGCGAGGCGCAGGCAGCTCAAGCATGTCTGCGGTACGTCAGCAGCACAATACCGCTGACTACTATGGCGCCGCCAATCATCTGCATCTGATTGAGCATCTGGCCGAGCACCAGCCAGCCCAGCAGCAGGGTCGCCACCGGTTCGATATTCATCACCGGGGTGTTGCGCGCCATGTCCAGGCGCGGCATGCAGATGAACAGCAGGGAAAAGCCGGAACAGTACAGCAGGGCCAGCACGCCCAAAGCGACCCAGCCGGAGGCATTCGCGGGTGGCTGAAAGCCGCCCGGGATCAGCTCGGCGCTGCCTGCCGCGAGCGTCGCGCTGAACACCACCAGCATGGTCAGCATGCTGCGCAGCGAGCCGCGCAGGCCCGACAGCTTGTGTTCGGTCACCCATAGCGCACCGGCGAAGGCGCAGGCGGCCGAAAACGCCAGGCCGATGCCGAGCAACCAGCCGCTGCCGAGCTGGTCATGGCTGCTCAAACGCGCCGGCACGTCGAGGGCGAACAGCAAGCCGAAGAGGATCAGGGCCATCAGCAGGGCGGTGCGTCTGGTCGGCGGCGAACCGCCGAGCGCCCAGGTGAGCAGGGCCAGCAGAATCGGGAAGATATTCGCCACCAGTAACGCCAGGGCCACGGGTATGCGCGCCACCGCCGAATACAGACAGAGGCTCTGCACGGTAATCAGTAGCCCCAACAGCAACTGCCAAGGCCAGGCTTTGGGCGGCAGGCGCAGGGTTTGCCGTTGCCACAGCAGCAGGGCCGTGAGCGCCAGCAGGGTCGCTCCGGAGCGGCAGAGCACCGCCAGCATCACCCCGGCATTCTGGTCGAAGGCGATACGCGCGGCGATATGGTTGCCGGCGAGGATGCAGGCGATCGCGGCCAGCATCAGCACGGCGATAGGGCGGGGGAACGGCGTGGGGGCAGGCATAAAGCGCGGGCACTTCCTGGGCAGAATCGACCCTCTTCGGGGGCCAATGGCACCCGCATGGGGCGACGGATGGTGGCGCGCTTTGTGGGCAGCGTCAATCGCGCTCATCTAGGCTTCTGCCTGTTAACCCTATGTCGGTTTGGGGGAGCCGATTTTTGCAGGAGACACGCAGATGCACACCATGACTCGCACACTCGCCCTGCCGGCGGCTTTGTTGGCCGCAGTTTGCAGTTTCACCAGCCAGGCCGAGCAAGCCGATATGACCTTCTTCGTCACCAGCCAGGGCATGGGCAAGGGCGCCGACCTGGGCGGCCTCGCCGGTGCCGACCAGCACTGCCAGACGCTGGCCGCAGCCGTCGGCGCCGGCCAACACACCTGGCGCGCCTACCTCAGCACCAGCGCCAGCGACGGGACAGCGGCGGTCAACGCGGGAGTCCGTATCGGCCCCGGCCCTTGGCAGAACGCCAAGGGCGAAGTGATCGCCCAGACGGTCGCGCAGTTGCACGGCGACAACCAGCTGAGCAAGGCCACCGCACTGGATGAAAACGGCATGCCGGTCAAGGGGCGTGGCGACTCGCCGAATATGCACGACATTCTCACCGGCTCGCAGGCCGATGGCACGGCCTTCGCCGACGGCGAGGACCATACCTGCAGCAACTGGACCAGCAGTGGCGAAGGCTCTGCCCAGGTCGGCCACCACGACCGCATAGGCCTGCGCGACGATGCGCCGTCGCGCTCATGGAACTCCTCGCACCCCTCGCGCGGTTGCAGCCAGGAAGCCCTGGCCAGCACCGGCGGCGCGGGGCTGCTGTATTGTTTTGCCGCCGACTGACGCGGCCAGCGGCGCAACGTCGGCTGAGGGTGTCCGTCCTCAGTCGGCCCTCGGCTGACGGTCGCAGACGCAGGGGCTCGGCCGCCGTCTTGCGGTTCGTGGCTGGTGAATGACGACGAACGCGGCGAAGTTCAGGCGTCCACCATCACCTCGAAGCCGCCGTAGATCAGGCGTTGACCATCGAACGGCATGGGGTTGCTGTCCGGCTGCAGGCGAGGATCGGCCATGGCTTTCTGCATGCCCGCGTCGCGCGTCTGCCGGGACGGCCAGGTGATCCAGGAAAACACCACCGTCTCGTCGTCCTTGCGCTTCACCGCCAGCGGGAATGAGGTCAGCTTGCCCTCGGGCACGTCATCGCCCCAGCACTCGACGACGCTCAGCGCACCGTACTCTTTGAACACCGCCGCGGCCGCTTGCGCATGCCGCCGGTAGAGCTCGCGGTTGGCAGTGGGGACGGCGACGACGAAGCCATCAACATAGGTCATGATCGATCTCCTGCTCGGATTGTGGGGAGGGCGCAGTCACGTGCGCGAGATCGACGTGCCAGCGCGGCTGTGCCGATCTACCTAGTGGCCTGTGCGGCTAATTAGTTAACTCAAGTACGGATGCCTGAGCTTCTGAGGCAAGGCGCTGCGACGAGTCATAGCAGGGCTATGGCGAGGAGCGGCAACGCAGTATCAGGGCCTCAGGCGCCGAACTTGACTAATTGAATTAACCAAACAGGCCACTAGTAGTCGACCCAGCCGGCAGCAGATCGACACGCCCACCGGCACGCGCGATCCGTGCCGACCGGCGGTAGTTTGCGCGGCGCCGACGCCCACCCCCATACGCAAAAGCCCCGGAGCAGGTCCGGGGCTTTGTTTGGCCGAGGCCGCAGGCGCGGCCTGGGGTCAGGCCAGCAGGTAGAAGGCCCCGGAGATCACCACACCGGAGTACAGCAGGGTGATCAGGCAGTAGCCCATGATGTCCCGCGCGCCCAGGCCGACGATGCCGAGCAGGGGCAGCGCCCAGAAGGGTTGGATCATGTTGGTCCAGGCATCCCCCCAGGCAATGGCCATGGCCGTCACCGCCGGCGAGACGCCCAGCGCCTGGGCGGCGGGCAGCATGATGGGGCCTTGCACGGCCCATTGACCGCCACCGGAGGGCACGAAGACGTTGACCACGCCGGCGCTGAGGAAGGCCAGTACCGGCAGGGTGTCGGCCGACGCCCAGGCAATGAACTGCTCGGTGATCTGCCGGCCAAGCGAAACCCCATCGGCGTTGACGCCCATCATCATGCCCATGATGCCTGCGTAGAAGGGGAACAGCAGCACTATCCCGCCGATCCCGCGCACGCTGGTCTCCACGGAGCGCATGTAGCGCTCGGGCGTGCCATGCAGCAGCAGGCCGCAGAACAGGAACATGGCGATGACCACGTCCAGGCCCAGGACAAAGCCTTTGCTGCTGAAGTGGCTGAACAGGTACACGGCCGCGATCGCCACCAGGGCCAGGCCGAGGATGCGGCTGTCATCCAGGCGTTGTGCGGGGGTGGTGCGTTGCGGCAGCTCGGCGTCGGTCTCGACCAGGCGTGCCGGATCGGCCACCTTGGCATTGCTGCGCGGGTGCATGGCCCAGTTGAGCAGCGGCAAGCCGATCACCAGCAAGCCGATGATCACCAGGTTCAGCGGCGTGAGCAGGGTTTGTGCGACACCCACGGGTTCGGTCAGGACCCCGGCCGTGATGCGGGCCAGATCGGGGCCACCGGTTGCCAGCGACAAGGGAATCGAACCCGACAGGCCGCCGTGCCAGATGAGAAAACCGGAATACGCCGAGGCCACCAGCAGCGGGTAGTCCACCCCCGCGACCTTGCGCGCCAGGGCGCGGGCAAACACCGCACCGATCACCAGGCCGAAGCCCCAGTTGATCCAGCAACCGACCAGCGCGACCAGGGTCACCAGCACCACGGCCTGACCCGGTGTGCGCGCCAGGCCCGCCAGGCGGTCCAGCTGGCGGCTGACGACCGGGGCGCTGGCCAGCGCATGGCCGGTCACGAAGATCAGGCTCATCTGCATGGCGAAGGCCAGCAACGACCAGAAACCGCTGCTCCAGTGCTGCACCATGGCCGGCAAGGTTTGCTGGGTGGAGGTCATCCCCGCCACCAGCACGATCAGGGTCAAGATGGCGGAAAACACGAAGGGCGAGGGCAGGTAGCGTTGCACCAGGGCCACGCTGAGGCCTATCACTTTATTGAACATCGACAACTCCGGTTATTGTTATGGGCTTGTGGGCATGACGCGCTCGACGAAGCGTGTAACCGAACGCTGACAATCGGTTATTCCCCAGGAGGTGTGCGCGGCGCGGTACAAGCGGCCAGGGTCATGCTGGGCAAACACAGCACCGGAGTGTCGCGCGGGCAAGTTGATCCCTTTAGTTTGTTTTCTTGCGGGATTGATTTGCAAAGCAAATAAATCAGCCTTTGCTGCCCGTACATAACAGATACGTTTGCGCGGGGCCATTTGACTAAGGTCTAACCCCGGATCGTCCGCGTCAGCGCTACTCAGCCGTTGCCAAGGCGTGACTCTTTCATCGCCCTTCGAGCATTGCCTGCGCACCTCGGCTGCAATCCGTCCATCGTCGCGCTGCACGCCTTGCATTGAACAACCGACTGAGAGAGCCAGCCTGACAGGGCGAGCCGAACGGGCTCAGGGCTGCGTTCCCACGCGCTGCGGGTCACGGCCCGGCGTTGCCGGCAGGCCCGTCTGGCGGATCAGTGCGGCCTGCCATTCGCCTGCGGTGAAGGCATCGGCCTCGTGCAGCAGGCTGGTCTTGCCCGCGACCAGGCTCGCCACCGGCACGCCGTCGCGGTACAGCAGGCGATTGCCGACCAGCGCCGGCACCTTGTCGCCGGGCAGCAGGGTGCCGACCAGGTTCAGCGGATCGCAACCGGACAGGCCGATCAGGCTGCCGTCGGCTGGACGCCTGCGCACTTCACGCAACAGGCCGAGCGCTTCCGGCAGGGCGAACTGTTCGCCGGCAACCCCGGCGACGAAGCGCCCGCCACGAATCTCGCCACGCGCCTCGAGGCGGTGATAGACCCGCAGCAGCTCGCGCCACGGCGGCAGCCAATCGGCCTCGCGTGCCAGCAG
>JBFKAF010000162.1:0-7159 GCA_041621735.1 Pseudomonas sp. | reverse complement strand
GCCGATACGCACAAACCCGGGGGTTGCATGTTGGGGCCGGTGTGCATGTCCGCCTGACGGAAAGCCTTAACGCCTCCTGCAACCTCCACCTTGAACTTTCGGGTTCAAGGGCTAAACCGACAGCGGCACGTCGGGGAGTCACTTCTACTGACCTACTGCCCACTACTGGCAGTAAGGCCGATGCCTGAACATGCTTGATTCCAGCGAACTGACCCGCCCCCAGTTGCGCCGCCAACTGCGGCAAACCCGCCGAGCCCTTGCCCCTCAAGCGCAACGCCAGGCGGCGCGCAGGCTGTACCGGCAACTGGCGCAACACCCGCTGTTTCGCCGCGCCAAACATCTCGCCCTGTACCTGCCAAATGACGGTGAGATCGACCCGCGACCACTGCTGCGTGCCGCCCAACGTCGCGGCAAAGCGACTTACCTACCGGTACTCAACCCCTGGCCGCGGACCAAGATGGTGTTCCAGCGCGTTCGCCGCCACGAGGCCTTGAAGGCCAATCGTTTCGGTATCCCCGAGCCACGCCACAACCGGACCCAGCAGCGTAAAGTCTGGGCCCTGGATTTAGTCTTGCTGCCACTGGTCGGCTTCGACCGTTGCGGCGGACGCCTGGGTATGGGCGGTGGTTTTTACGATCGCAGCCTGGCTTATCGCGGCATGCGCAAAAATTGGCACAAGCCGACGCTATTGGGCTTGGCGCACGAATGTCAGCAGGTGGATCAGCTGACACTGGCCAGCTGGGATGTGCCGCTCAAGGCGACCGTGACGGATAGCGCATGGTACTGAGGTAAACCGTGGCGCTGCGATCCCTGCGGCGCCCGGCAAACTCGGCTCAGCCCTTTAAGGTTGCCGGGATACGCTGACCGGCAGATCAGGCTGGCGATCCCACTGACTCTGGGTGTAACCCGTGGTAACCATGCCCAGGCTGAACAGAATGACTAATACCCACAATAGATCTGGCTTACGTTTCATGTGATGCCTCCCCCTTCGAGGCACACTGCGCACGGTGGACCGGCGGCGTTTTTTTTATAGGTAGTACGATGGTGCTCTAGCGCAACGGCGGACATTGTCCGCCAACCGTTATGAGCCTGCAATTTTTGGCGCCAAACGGTTGTCGTTCACCCGAGTGACGAGTAGCCCGCAACAAGGACACGCTTAATGGAGCAAAGTTCATGCCTTATTGGCTAATGAAATCAGAACCCGATGAACTGTCCATCCACGACTTGCAGCGTCTCGGCCAGACCTGCTGGGATGGCGTGCGCAATTACCAGGCGCGCAACTTCATGCGCAGCATGCAAGCGGGTGACCAGGTGTTCTTTTATCACTCCAGCTGCCCCGAGCCGGGCATCGCCGGGATCGCCCGTATCACCCGCACGGCCTACCCCGACCCTAGCGCGCTCGACTCCGCCAGCCCTTACTTCGACGCCAAGGCCAGCAACGAAAAGAATCCATGGAGCGCGGTCGACGTCGAGTTCGTCGAAACCTTCAAGCAACTGATCCCACTGGCCGAGTTGAAGGCGCAGAGCGCCTTGCTGGAATTGCCGCTGGTGCATAAAGGCAACCGCCTGTCGGTGATGCCGGTCAGCGCCGAAGAGTGGGCAGCGATCCTCGCCCTGCGTTGAACCGGCTCTGGCCCTAAGAACCGGCACTGTGCTATGAGGTAGGCGAACCCTCAGGAACCCGCCTATGCAGCAGCGCTCTCAGCCCCTCTGGCCCGCCCGCATGGCACTCGTGGCATTTTTACTGGTGCTGTGCGTGGCCAGCTTATTACTCTGGCAACAACTGCTGACGGCGCAGCAGGAGCGTATCGGCGAGCGCGTGAGCTATCAAGCCAACAGCTTGGCACGACAGCTCGAGGCCAGCCTGAACGATCAGGTTGACGGGTTGCGCCGGATCGCCCAACTGTGGAACCAGCGCGGCCGCATCCCCAGGGACGAGTGGACGCTTGATAGCCAGTTCTCCCTCAGCCACTTCAAGAGCTACCAAGCCATCCAGTGGCTCGGCGCCGACCTGCATATGCGCTGGATAGAGCCGCTGCGCGGTAACGAAGCGGCACAACGCGTCCACCTGACCCCGGCGCACCCCAACTACAACCTGGCCATGCAGGCCAAGGCCAGTGGTGAAGCACGCTTCTCCGACAGCTTCGCCCTGATTCAGGGTGGCCGCGGCTTTATCCTCTACACACCGCTGTATATTCGCGACGCGCTGAACCAACAGGTGTTCGACGGTTTCCTCCAGGGCGTATTTCGCGTCGAGCCGTTGATGGATGAACTGCTCGCCAATCTGGACAGCAGCGAGTTCAGCGCCTATTTGCTGGAAGCCGGGCGGCCGATCTACAGCCGCGAACAGGCCGATGCCCTCGACACCTGGCAGCAGCAGGTACCCCTGCATCTGCTGAACAACCAGAACTTTGCCTTGCGCCTCAAACCGAGCGCGCGCCTGGTACAGACACTGACGACACCGCTCCCGGCGTTCGTGCTCGGCGCCAGCTTGACCATCAGCCTGTTGCTGGTCGCCGCTCTCGCCCTGGCCCTGGAAAACGCCCGCCGCGCGGGCGCCCTGCAAACCAGCAACCTGCAGCTCAACGAAGAGGTCGAGCGCCGCGAACAGGTCGAGCAAGTCCTGCGCGACAGCCGCGAACGCTTGCAACTGGTGCTCGATCTAACCGACTCCAGCCAGGACGGCCTGTTTATCATCGACCCACACACGCGTGACATCCTGCATATGAACCGGGCCACCTACGGCAGCCTGGGATATAGCGCCGAGGCCTTCGAAGAGCTGTTAAAACGCGACCCCGAACAACTCCTGCCGGGCTTCAACGGCTGGCTTGAAGGCGTACGCCAAGCCCACCAGGACGATCTGTCGAGGATTTTCCAGCGGCAAATGCGCCGCCGCGACGGCAGCAAACAAGCCGCGGAGATCAGCGCCCAACTGGTGCTCCGCAACGGCCATGAATATTTGATCGGGGTTACCCGCGACAACATCGAGCGCCTGCAGTTGGAAGCCCAGCTGCAGCAGCTATCGCATCAGGATGGCCTGACCGGCCTGTACAACCGGCGCTATTTCGACAGCCAACTCGACAGTGCGTGGCGCCGGTTACGCCGCCAGGGGGCGCCACTGACCCTGCTGATGCTGGATATCGACCACTTCAAGGCCTATAACGACCACTTCGGCCACCTGGCCGGCGACGATGCGCTACGCCGTCTCGCCCAGGTCCTGCAACACTGCTTGCAGCGCGAAGGCGACGTTGCCTGCCGTTACGGCGGCGAAGAGTTCGCCATCATCCTGGCCAATACCGACCTTGACGGCGGGCTCCACGTTGCCGCGCAAGTGCATCGGCAGTTGGCCGAGTTACACATCGCCCACAGCGCCAGCCCACTCGGTCGCCTGACCCTGAGCATCGGCCTGGCTTGCGTCACTCCCAGCCCGCAAGAGCAGCCGGATGGCCTGATCGCCCATAGCGACAAGGCGCTCTACCAAGCCAAACGCGAGGGGCGTAATCGGACCTGCGTGTGCGCCCGACTTAGCGCTGCAGGATCAGGTTGTTGAACAACAAATCATCCACCAAGGGTTTGCCCTCTTCCTGGGTGAGCACCGCCTGCACTTGCTTGAGCGCTTCCTGGCGCAAGGTTTCCTTGGCATTCGGGGCGTTCAGCCCCTCCTCCGTCTGCTGGGCGAAGAGCATCACCAACTGATTGCGGATCAATGGCTCGTGATACTGGACCTTGCTCTCGTCCTCGCCAGCGTTGACCCGCAACGCGATATCGGCCTTGTAGAACTTGAGCTTGGGTCCGGCGCCGAAGTTGCCGACCAACGCCGGCACCAGGCTGAAGTAGGCGACCTGAGGAGCCGCCGCCTCGCCTTCTTTCGGCTCCTCCTCCTCAGCCTGGGTGACAAAGGGCATCGATAAGACCAGCAGCAGAGCGATCCAGGTTTTCACGTAGGCAGTTCCTCAACAGAGAGAGCGCTAGCATAGCCATTGGCACGCCTGTACCCAAGCCCGATGCTTATACGGCTCTATCAGGCGCGGCCATGCTCGTTGACCGGCCCCACCGCCCACCTAAACTGCGAGACCATAACCGCGAGAGGATAGCCCCGATGAAAGCCGTGTTGTGCAAAGCCTTCGGCCCCGCCGAAACCCTGGTCTTGGAAGAAAGCGCCAGCCCGCAAGTGAAGAAGAACGAAATCCTTCTCGAGGTGCACGCCGCCGGGGTCAACTTCCCGGACACCCTGATCATCGAGGGCAAATATCAGTTCAAACCGCCCTTCCCCTTCTCCCCCGGTGGCGAGGCGGCCGGCGTAGTGGCCGCGGTCGGTGAGCAGGTCAGTCACGTCAAGGTCGGCGAGCGGGTGATGGCCCTGACCGGCTGGGGCAGCTTCGCCGAGCAGGTGGCCGTCGCCGGCTACAACGTCATGCCGATCCCCGCCCACATGGACTTCGTCAGCGCCGCCGCCTTCGGCATGACCTACGGCACCTCGATGCACGCACTCAAGCAACGCGCCAACCTGCAGCCGGGCGAGACCCTGCTGGTGCTGGGCGCATCCGGTGGCGTCGGCCTGGCCGCAGTGGAAATCGGCAAGGCCATGGGCGCCAGGGTGATCGCCGCGGCCAGCAGCGCCGAAAAGCTGGAAGTCGCCAAGGCGGCGGGTGCCGATGAACTGATCAACTACAACGAACAGAGCCTGAAGGAGGAGGTGAAACGCCTCACCGGCGGCCAGGGCGCGGACGTGATCTACGATCCGGTCGGCGGCGACCTGTTTGACCAGGCCATCCGCGCTATCGCCTGGAACGGCCGGCTGCTGGTGGTGGGTTTCGCCAGCGGGCGCATCCCCGAGCTGCCGGTGAACCTCGCCTTGCTCAAGGGCGCGGCGGTGGTCGGCGTGTTCTGGGGCTCGTTCGCCCAGCGTCAGCCGCAGGACAACCTGGCCAACTTTCAGCAGTTGTTCGCCTGGCATGCCGCCGGCCGGCTCAAGCCCCTGGTCTCCCAAACGTTCCCACTGGCACGAACCGCCGAGGCGATCAACGCCCTCGGTCAGCGCAAGGCGGTCGGCAAGGTGGTGGTACAAGTCCGCTAAGCGGAGCGTCGAGCCGTCCTCGGGCGACTCGACACGTTGACCAAGCTGTCCTTTCGGCCACTGGTGGGCCCTCTACTGCGAGTCGATACTGCCCATCGCCCATCGACCATCGACAGGAGACACCCATGTACTGCGTGACCGTGATCTACCCCAGCGCCGAGGATGGCCACTTCGATTTCGATTACTACCGCAACCAGCACATTCCGCACATTCTCAAACTGCTCGGCGACAACGTGCAGCGCGTCGAACTGCGCCGTGGCATACAAGCGGTGGATGGCGCTCCGGCGCCCTTCCACTGCCTGCTCAACACGCACATTCGCTCGGCCGAGCAGTTCCAGAGCGTCATGGCCGCCAATGCCGACTGGGTCGCCAATGACATTCCGCGCTACACCAACCTGCAGCCGATCATCCAGATCGACGAGATTCTTTAGCAGGCCCTCGACTCCAGCCTTCTCCAGCCGAGCGGCCGGCAAAGTTGCTCGGCTGTTCCGCGCTTCACTGCCCCAGCGCAGACCCGACAAGCCTGCTACCCCCGCTACCGCCCCACTGCGAATCTCTGCGAGGCAAGCCCGAACAGCGCCCAACCCGCCAGAAAGTCTTCAGCCACGGCGCTCCGCGCGACGAGGGCACACTGCTTTCCGGGGCATGTCCATAATTATTTATCTATAGCTAAATAAATTGGCTACCATTGTGGCACCCGTCAAGAAATTGCAATGAAGGCCATGAAAAATACCGCCCCACCGTCCAAGCGTGGACGCCCGCGACAGTTCGACCGGGAGCAGGCCCTGCACAAAGCCCTGAATTTGTTCTGGAGCCATGGCTACGAAGGCACCTCGATCGCCGAACTGGTCGAGGCCCTGGGAATCGCCCCACCCAGCCTATACGCCGCATTCGGCTCCAAGGAACAACTGTTCCTCGAAGCCCTCGGCCTGTACCTGCAAGGGCCAGGTAATTTCGTCGCCCGCGCCCTGGCCGAAGAGCCCAGCGGTCAAGGCTTTGCGCGCCGGGTACTGCTGGACGCGGCGCGCGAATTCGCCAGCGGCAGTCACCCACCCGGCTGCATGATCGCCACCGGCCTGGTGGCCAGCGCCAGCGCCCATCAGCAACTCGCCCAGGAACTCGCCACCTTGCGCGCGCGCACCCGCGAGGTGCTGGCCCTGCGCTTCGACCAGGCCCAGGCGCTCGGCGAATTGCCGCCGAGCAGCCAACCGGTGGCCATGGCCCGTTTCTATTCCGCGGTCATCCAGGGCATGGCCGTGCAGGCCCGCGATGGCGCCAATGAAAGTGCCCTCACCGAAATTGCCGAACAAGCCCTCAGCCTCTGGCCCAGCACAGCCGCCTAGGCGCCTGGCGGACTTGCCCTCGCAACGGGGGAGAGTCCGCTTTGAGCCGGTTTTGCTGATCGGTTGAGACGGCTAACGCGCTACCTCACAAGAAAGCACGGCAAATCTGGCTTTCCGCAGTTAGACGGCATGGAGCCCGACAGGCTTCTGGTGTCTGCCGGCCGGCCAGCGTTAGGCCGTGAAATACCCTGCAATGTACAACCCCTCCTCGAGAAATTAATTTAGTGATCGTTAGGTAAAGCGAACCGCCGCGCCTAGCCACAGGTGCATCCAGCCCGCTTCGGGACCACAAACGAAGCCAGCGAGGCGCCTGCGTCGCACTGACTGCCATACCACTGACGGTTAAACAGAATATTGCTTGGGCAATGCCCTCGAGGGATTGAGCTATGTCGGTTAACAGAATGGTTATCGTTGGGGATCGCTTCGAACAATTCGCCGGGAACCAGCAGGTGCTGACCATCAGCGCCGCCGA
Source organism: Pseudomonas sp. (assembly GCA_041621735.1). Taxonomy (GTDB): domain Bacteria; phylum Pseudomonadota; class Gammaproteobacteria; order Pseudomonadales; family Pseudomonadaceae; genus Aquipseudomonas. The sequence continues at coordinate 267 of JBFKAF010000162.1, read as the reverse complement.
GACACTGCTCGCGCAAAACCAGGTGGATCACAATGTGCGCCTACTGCTGGGCCAGGGCGTCTCGAGCAGTCGCCTGGAGAGCCTGATCAGCCTGGCGGAGGGTGAGAAAAAGCGTTCATTGCTGGCGTTCAACCGCCCCGAGAAAGCTGGACGCGGCCACGCCCACAAACATGATCCGAGCAACAGCATGGTCAGCATGCCGCGCCGTGTCGGCCCCAGCAGTTTTCTTCTGGATGTATGGCTCGACGACGAGTGCGCCGAGCTCAG
>JBFKAF010000161.1:0-7159 GCA_041621735.1 Pseudomonas sp. | reverse complement strand
GTGCACGCAGGCGCCACCCGGATTGACCATGGCGGCGACCACATCCACATCCCCGCTGCCGCCCTCCATGCTCTGCTGGTCCTGCACGCGCCGCAGCAGAGAAATCTGGTCACGCAATTCGGCGGCCCGTTCGAAGTCCAGCTCCATGGCGGCTTGTTGCATGCCCGTGGAGAGTTCATCACTCAGGGCATTGCTGCGCCCTTCGAGGAACATCACCGAGTGACGCACGTCCTCGGCATATTCCGTCGGCTCGACCAGCCCGACGCAGGGTCCCTTGCAGCGCTTGATCTGGTATTGCAGGCATGGGCGAGTGCGATTCTTGAAATAGCTGTCCTCGCATTGGCGCACCAGAAAGGCCTTCTGCAACAGGCCGAGACTTTCGCGGATCGCCCCGGCACTCGGGTAAGGACCAAAATAACGACCCTTGAGCTTCTTCGCCCCGCGGTGGATACCCAGACGTGGAAATTCACCGTCGGAGAGGAACACATAGGGGTAGGACTTATCGTCACGCAGGAGGATGTTGTAGGGCGGCCGCGATTCCTTGATCAGCGTCTGCTCAAGCAGCAGCGCCTCGGTTTCATTGGCGGTAATGGTGGTTTCGACCTGGGCGATCTTGCCGACCAGTGCAGCGGTTTTCGGCGCCAACCCAGTCTTGCGAAAGTAGCTGGCCAGGCGTTTTTTAAGATTCTTGGCCTTGCCCACATAGAGCAGCTTGGCGTCCGCATCGAACATGCGGTAAACGCCTGGGCGGCTGCTGCAGGTGGCGAGGAAGGCGCTGGGGTCGAACTGAACGCTCATGCTAAGTGGTGGCGTCGACCATGCCATGACGCACGGCCAGCAGGGCCAGCTCAACGTCACTGGAGATCGACAGCTTCTCGAAGATCCGATAACGGTAAGTGTTCACCGTTTTCGGCGAAAGGCAAAGCTTATCGGAGATGCTCTGCACCTTCTCACAACTGGCGATCATCAGGGCGATCTGAATCTCCCGCTCGGATAACAGATCGAAGGGGCTGCCATTGGTTTGCGGCTGAAAGGACTTCAAGGCCAACTGCTGGGCAATTTGCGGGCTGATATAGCGCTGCCCGCCGAATACCAGGCGAATCGCCTGGACCATTTCCTCGAGGCCAGCGCCCTTGGTCAGGTAGCCTGCCGCACCGGCCTGCAATAAACGCGTAGGGAACGGATCTTCTTCACAGGCGGTGACCGCGACGACTTTCAAATCGGGGTGGCTGCGAATGAGTTTGCGGGTGGCTTCAAGACCGCCAATGCCCGGCATCCTGACGTCCATCAGGACTACATCCGGCTTGAGCTCGCGGGTCTTGATCAGCGACTCTTCGCCCGACTGCGCCTGACCAACGACTTGCAGGCCCTCGATATCGGCCAACATGCGTGTGATGCCCGTACGAACCAGATCGTGGTCATCGACCACCAGCACCCTAATCAAGCGGACACCTCGTTCTGCGTCAGCCGCTCAATGCAGCGCTCTAGATGGGTTGCCGCTGTCATAGCAATAAGCCTCCAGCCGGCTCTAAATTGGCGGAAGATCGCCAAAAACTAAGCGTCAAAAATACTACAGAATATTGATCCGACAACAGAGTTACGCAAGCCAGGAGACACGACGATCGACTCTTGGTAAAAAATAAATCATTTATATCAATCGTTTACGACCATCTCGAATACCAGAAGAAACTTCTGGCTTTTCGGATCGTCATGAATTTCGAGCTGCCGCGAGTATACACAAGGATTTTGCATCGGGGGCTCGGCGCGTACCCTGGTTTGCTGAATACATCGAGTCGCTCAGCGGCTGAGCTGCTCCGGCTATCTAGGGCCGCCTGTTTGCGGGGATGGGGCATCGCAAGCATGCCCCTCAGGCTTTCGATTCGCACCCCTCAACTGCTACCGTCATTTCCACCGCCACTTCCACTCTTATCCTCCTCTATGTCCCAGCGCACCATCATCGCGTGGTCCTCGTGGATCAGGTTGTGGCAGTGCATGACGTATTTGCCGAGAAAGTCGCGAAAGCGTACGAGCACCCTGATAGTCGAGTCTTCCTCCAGCACGAAGACGTCCTTTCGCCCCCGCTCATGGAGTGGCACCGGCACATCTTTGCCCTCTCGGGTTTTGCTGAGAATACGTCCTTCCTCGAAGTGGATATGAATGGGATGGCTCCAGCCGTCATCGACATTCACCAACTCCCAGACCTCGACTTCACCTTGCTTGATTTTGGCATTTGCGACTGTGACGTCGAAGAACTTGCCGTTCACCGCCCACATACCGTTGCTCCGGTCGAAGTCCCAATGGCGTACCTTGGCATTATCGATTTCTTCTTGGTCAAGCGGGCGCAGCTCACGTAGCACAGCGGGCACCTGGCTGACGTCCTGCTCCGGCGGGTAACGATCGACGATGATTTTCAGCACACGGGTACCTGGCCCCTTCACATCCTTGGGTCGCCGCGTCTCGAACTGTTCGAGACGGTTGACCAGATACAGCTCGGTGCCTATGGGGTACCTGGCAAAGTCCACGACGATATCGGCACGCTCGGTCACCCCCAGACGTATCTTGTACTGATTAAGCAGTGGCGCCGGGAGCAAGTTGCCGTCATTACCGATATAGGTGAAGGTCTGCACCACGTTGTTGGGTTTGACCAGATAGAACTCATAGAAGCGACTCGGCCCACCATTGAGCAGGCGCAGGCGGTACTTGCGTGCAGCCACCTTCAGCACTGGCTCGATATAGCCGTTGACTATCACCTTGTCGCCGAGCACCCCTTCGGGATTGACCTGATCCCAGAACATGATCCCATTCTGGTCGAACACCCGGTCGGAAAAGTCCAATGGGTAGTCGTAGGGATAGCTGGGCAAGCGCAGGGCGCTTGGGCTGGGGTCCTGCTCATCACCCGAGTCGATGTGATCGAAAATCAGATAAAAACCCATCAGGCCACGCACCACATTCGGCGCGGTAAAGTCCAGCGTGTGGTCGTGGTAAAACAGCGTGCCCAGGGCCTCACGCGGGTCGCCGATGCCGTTTTGCTGTTCATCGTAGCCGGCGTAGATATTGGCGTAGAAGTGGTCCTTGAACTCCCCGGGCGAAGCCAGGGTCGGGCCGGCCTTGTTGGCGCTGTAGTAGTCGCCAGGGAAGCCATCGCTCTCCGATGCGCTGTGCATGTTGTGCAGGTGGGTGGAGATCTCCGGCGTGGCGAAACCCACGTGATCCTGCGGCAAGCGGTTATGCATGCGCACAATGGTCGGTTGGCCGTAGTGGGCGAAGATGGTTGGTCCGGGTGTGGTTGCGCCCGGCACATTGCCTTCATAGCCCCAGATGCGCTGTGGCGGGTAGGCGGGATTGAAGACCCAGGCGGGATTCTCCTTGGCGCTCAACTCGTAATGGACCGGCGAGTACTGCCGCGCGGTCACGTACAGCTCATTCCAGCGTTGATGCGGGGCGCGACCGGCCTCGCCGGCGCCAGTATTGGCAACTTCCATGGGCGGCGGGTCGAGCGTGACGGGTTGCAGCTGATCGATCGCGGCAGGCAGTACGATCTGCCAGGGAATGGTCGGTGGGCTGGACAACCGTGGAGCAGGTACGTCGTCGTCATCGTCATCGTCGTCATCTCGGCGTCGACGACTCTTGGCGCCGCTGCCGGATGCACTCAATAACAGGGGCGCAGCCAGTGCCGCACCCGTCAGTTTAAGGAAGTTGCGCCGAGCGGCGCCTTGCACCGAATCTGCCACGCCGGGCGTCTGCGCTGCCTCATTGGCAGATATCTGCGCGCCCTCCTGTTCGCTCGCCTGTAGTTTTTTCGGTTCGTCTACCAAGGATCGGGATTTCATGGGTATAACCCTCTTACTCACCCCAAGCTGTTAACCCTCCTTGCTGATCTGCCCGGCCCTGACCCTAAGAAATTCGCTCACTGCCAGAGTGAAGCCGAGCGTCCGTTTGACATGCTCCAGCGTCCTTGCGGACGCTGAGCACTCCGCCCCGATGCATCGAGCCGAAACCAGAACATGCAGCGCCCCGGCCCGGCCCATGCACTGCACAAGCAACGGCGACCCCTAACCGAGACCGCTAGCACCGCCCTCGGGCCGATACGCCGTATGCACCATGGTGTTATCGACATGGTTGATGGTGGCCAAAATCCGCTCAGGCTTAGCCAGTGCCGGTGCCATGGTCCAGCGCTCGTTGCGGTCATTGCCGATGCGCAACATGCCGGTGTGGGTGCCGAGGTTTCTATCGACTTCCTCGACCGGGTCATAGAAACCCAAGCCATAACGCAGGCGCTTGATGTCCGCTTCCGTGCCGGTGAGAAACTGCCAACCCGGCTGGACGCGATGCATCTCGGCGTAGGCCTTGAGCACTTCGGGGGTATCCATCAACGGTTGCAGGCTGACCGAGTACATGAAAATGTCGCGCCCCATGCGCTCGCCCAGCAGCTTTTGTACCTTGAGCAGGTTGGCGGTCATGGTTGGGCAGATGTCGCCGCACTGGACGAACATGAAGTTGATCACGGCTATCTTGCCGCGCACCAGATCGTCGTAGAAGCGAACTCTTTTACCCTCGTGGCTGTCGAGCCAGACATTCGGGAAGTAGCTGCTCTGCGCGCCATCCACTTTGGCGTCGGCCATGTCGATATCGGCCGACTCGAATACCTCGTGCGCCTGCAGCGCAGCGCTATTCCACAACAGCCCGCCCAGTGCCGCCGTGCCTATTCCGGCCAGGAGCTTTCTTCGAGTGTTCATAGAAATTCCTCCAGTCTCAGCGACTAGTCGTCTTCTTTGATGTCCCAGCGCAGCATCATCGCGTGGTCTTCGTGGATCAGGTTGTGGCAGTGCATGACGTACTTGCCGGTGTAATCGCGGAAGCGCATGAACAGGCGGATGCTCGACATGCCCTCAAGTACGTACACATCCTTGCGCCCCTGCTCGTGCGGCGGCACCGGCACCGGGAGCCCATCCTTGGTTCGGCTGAGGATGCGTCCCTCCTCGAAGTGGATATGAATCGGGTGATCCCAGCCGTTATCGATATTCACCAGTTCCCAGACTTCTGCGCTGCCCTTGGGGATTACCGCGCGCGCGCTGTTGGGGTTGAAGAACTGCCCATTGATCGCCCACATGCCGTTCTTGCGCTCGAACACCCAGCGCCGCACCGGCGCGGCGGCGATCTCCGCCGGATCGAGTGGCGGCAGCTCGCGTAATACATCCGGCACGCGACTGAGATCCTGCTCAGGCGGATAGCGGTCGACGATAAACTTCAGCACCCGGGTCGCCGCTCCCAAACCGTTAGGCTGGCGGGTCTCGGTCTGCACCAGGCGATTGACCAGATACAGTTCGGTGCCGATCGGATATCGGGAGAAGTCGATGACGATGTCGGCGCGTTCGGCCACGTGGAGGCATACGCTGACATGGTTTCTCAGTGGCGCAGGCAGCAGATTGCCGTCATTGCCGATATAGGTGAAGGTCTGTGACACGCCGTTGGCCTTCTGCAAAAAGAACTCATAGGCTCGGCTGGGGCCTATGTCGAGCAGGCGGAAACGGTACTTACGCGCAGCCACCTTGAGCACCGGCTCGATCTTGCCGTTTACCGCGATCTTGTCGCCAAGGGTGCCCTCCGGGCTGACCTGGTCATAGACCAGCCGGCCGCTGGCATCGAAGCGCCGGTCGCCGAAGCTCAGCGGGTAATCGTAGGGGTGGCTCGGCAGGCGCAAGGCGCTGGGATTGGGATCGCGCTCGTCGCCCGAGTCGATATGGTCATACAGCAGATAGAAGCCGGCCATGCCCAGGTACAGGTTGGGCGCGGTGAAGTCGAAGGTGTGGTCGTGGTACCAGAGGGTACCCAAGGCCTGCCGTTCGTCACCGATACCGTTTTGCAGCTGGTCATAGCCGGCATAGATGTTCGGGTAGAAGTGATCCTTCCACAGCCCCGGCCCAGCCAGGGTTGGCCCTGCCTTGAGCGGGCTGAAGTAATCGCCGGGGAAACCATCGCTCTCCGAACCGGTGTGTGCGTTGTGCAGATGCATCGAGACTTCCGGCGAACCGAAGCCGACATGGTTCTGCGGCAGTTGATTTTTTAAGCGGACAACCACCGGTTTGCCATAGCGGGTCATGATGGTTGGCCCCGGCGTGGTCGCCGCACCAGCACCTATGGCGAAGCCCCAGATACGCTGTGGCGGATAGGCCGGATTGAATACCCAGGCCGGGTTTTCCTTGGCGCTCAGCTCGTAGTGCTCCGGCGGATATTGCCGTGGCGTTGCGTACAACTCATCCCAGCGTTGGTGAGACGCGCGTCCGCATTCGCCGCCTGCCGGGTTCGGCACGCCGGAGGGCGCCGGGCTCAGGGTTACCGGTTGCAGCGGCGTGATGGCCTCAGGCAGAAACTGCACCCAGGGCATAGTTGGCGGGCTGGGCGGCAGTATCGGCGGACCGGGTTCCGGCTCTGGCTCAGGATCGGGTTCTGGATCAGGTGCGCGGCGCCGCCGGGCACTCGTATCGGGCGAAGCGAACAGCAGCGGGGCCGCCATGGCAGCGGCGGTGAATTTGAGAAAGGAGCGCCGCCCCTCGCCCTCTGCCAGCGACTCGGGGCCGCTCGATTGAGGCTCCCAGCCCCCAGCCTTGACCGAGGCTTGCCAGGTGCCTGCCTCGAGCTTGTCCACGTTCGCCAAAAATTTTGAATTCATGACCCTACCCTCCCAACATTGTTCTCACGCGACCATGCCTTGGGTATGGCCAGGTAAAAATCGTGCTCCGCTCATGGCGAAGAGAACGGGGTGGCGCCCATGGCAATAAATCGCGGACATGCACGCCTGCGCTGAGTCGCGTTTGCTCGTCAGTGCTCTGTCGCCTGCTGGGAGAGGGAGGTCAAGCTAATGGCTAATGGCAGCACCAGGCTACGTTACCGGGGCTGCCACTCAACCTTCAGAGAAAGGCGGCCCACGCAGGTGAGCCGAAAAAATCAGATCGGATGCATACGCCAGTGCGACTCGGATAAGTCTCGCCTTGCCCATGACGCACTCCCGTTGTGTTGGTGCTGGCAGCTGCTGCAGTGCCCGCCCTGCGTAAAAACTTGAAAAACCGCCCCTCTCCCACGCTTAACTAAAGAATCGACCCCTCACCTTGTCAAGGATTTGTCGCATCAATATCAAGTCGACATCAGATTTTTTATCGCT
>JBFKAF010000160.1:0-7182 GCA_041621735.1 Pseudomonas sp. | reverse complement strand
GAAGAGATCCACTGCGATGAATACGGCCGGGTCAAGGTGCAGTTCTTCTGGGACCGCGAGGGTCAGGCCGACGACAAGAGCAGCTGCTGGCTGCGCGTGTCTTCAAGCTGGGCCGGCGACCGCTACGGCGGCATCGCCATCCCGCGCATCGGCATGGAAGTGCTGGTGACCTTCCTCGAAGGCGACCCCGACCAGCCGCTGGTCACTGGCTGTCTGTACCACGCCGAACACCTGGTGCCCTACGACCTGCCGGCGAACAAGACCCGCAGCCTGTTCAAGACCCTCAGTTCACCGGGCGGTGGTGGCTACAACGAGCTGCGCATCGAAGACCGCAAGGGCGCCGAGCAGATCTACCTGCACGCCCAGCGCGACTGGGACGAGAACATCGAGCACGACCAGAAGATCCGCATCGGCCACGAACGCCACGACAGGGTCGAAGCCAACAGCTACAGCGAATTCAAAGCCGAAGAACACCGCACCACCCAGCTGGATCGCAAGAGCGAAATCAAAGCCAACGACCACCTCACCGTGGGGCAGAACCAGCACATCAAGATCGGCACCGGCCAGTTCATCAACGCCGGCAACGAAATCCACCTGTCCAGCGGGCAGAAAGTGGTGCTCGAAGCCGGCAGCGAACTGACCTTCAAGGCCGCCGGCAGCTTCGTCAAGCTCGACGCTGGCGGCATCACCCTGGTCGGGCCAATCATCAAGATCAATTCCGGCGGTGGGCCGGGGAGCGGCTCGGGGGCGGCGCCGGTGTTGCCGGTTACTCCCAAACCCGCCGATACCGCGCCAGTCGGCGAAAAGACCGGCCAGGCCAACGTCAATCCGCTGTTACCGCCGTTGCCGACCCTGAGCGAGCAAGGGCCACAAGAATTGATTGTCGATGTATGGGGCGACCCTGCCATGGGTGGCCAAGTACAACTGCTCGACCCGGAAGGTGACGCATGAGCGAGCTAAAGGATCAGTCCATCGAGCAGGGCACCCGCAAGCGCACGGAATACGACAACACCCGCCGCGCGCGGTTGGCGCTGAACATCGAGCGCAGCGATGGCGGCACGCTGCAGATCGTTGTCGAAGCGGATATGCGCAGCCACGAGGAAGAGCCTGAAATACAGCAGAATACCTTTCTCGCGGTCGTGCCCATGGCGCGGCTGCCGGGACATGACCAATACGATGAGGTGCCTAAAGGCGCACTGCCCCGTCCTGGGCGCATCTACGTATTTCAGAACGGCAAGCTGTGGCGTGAGTTGGCCTGCGACGGCCAAGGCAACCTATCGGACGTGGATGTAACCCACTGCCGCAAGTTGGCGACCCAGGGCAAACCGGCTGATGATCGAACGCCTGTCGGTACGCCACTGGCGCTGACGCTGATACCCATGCTGCTGAAAGGCCGCTTTGTCGGCGACCAATACAGCATGGCCTATAGCGAGATGGCCTGGACCTGGGAATACATCGCCTGGCTGGAAGCCAGCAGTAGTCGGGTCAAGAATCGCTGCCAGAATGTAGCACCGGCATGGTCCGCGGCGGTTGTCGGTTGCGAGCAATGGAAGCCGACCCAGGCGATGCCGATTATTGTGATCGACAAGCAAGCCGAGGGGCTTAGGCCACGTGACTTGCATATCGAATGTGCGCTGCGTGACCCCGCGGCTTTTACGCCGGCAATGACGGCACTCGATCCCCAAGAGCTGTTTGTCGAACTGCATAAGCAACAGCATGCGCTTGCAGGACATATGGGCGCTGCAGCTCCGACTGCGCTGCCAGCGCTACCTGCTGGCAAGGATGTTCTCGCAGAAAAGAGCTTGCGCGGTTATCCAAAGCTGGTTGGCTTTATGTTGGGCGACCCCTTGTTCGAGTTGCGCCATGCGGTAGAGCAGTCTCGCTTGGCAACCGAAGCCTTGCAAACCTATAACGCCCTCGTGCCTTTCCAGCCGTTTGGCCGTTACGCGGAAGTGCTACATCAATGGTCGATGCCAAGCAATTCGTCGTTGGCTGACTTGCGCAGGCATATCGATATGGCTGCGCTTGAGAAAACCATGCTGCATGCCGAGCGAAAACATGCGCGCGGGTGCATTCATCGCCAACTTGAGCAGGTCTTGGCGCTATCACAGAGCAAACTGACGGCTGTATGGAACGATTGGATCTACAGCAATGACGAGCGTCTGCTGGAGCCCTATAGCCTGCTGATCGACATGTTGGGAATGCTCAGTCGTCTGCCTCAAGGCAGCGATGCACGCAGCACCGACGCCGAGGATCGCGCACTTGCGCAAGCGGTGGAGCGCCTGATCAGGCAACTGGCGGAGGCCAATCATCCGCTTACCCGTGCAGCCCTGGCTGAGCAAAATGGAGCGCTGCCAGAGCTGGCCAAACGCCTGGCCAAGCTGGCGGCAACCAACCAGGCCATCAAGCCGGAGAACTTAGGTATCAGCTCCTTGGCCATGTTCGCTGGCCTGGAAAGCCAGCAGCCACCTAATTATCAATACGCGGCACAGAACCTGGCTTTGGCGATAGATGAATGGCTGAGCCACCTGAATAAAGCCGTGCTACTGACGTTCAGGCAGTTGCGCACCAGCGCATCCACCGTCCAGCTGGATATGCAGCGTCTCTTCACGCCGACGGTGGACCTGCTGAACAAGCTGCATAGCCAGGCCAAGACGATCAAGTTCATGCCCCAGGGCGAAGCCCTCGCACAGAATATGGTGGTGCTGGGCGTGCATGGGGGCGGCCTCAGCTTTGGCCTGACGCCCAGCGAACGCACCACCTTGACCCGACAGAACTACCTGTATGGCAACTTGCAGGGGCGCAGTGGCAATGTACTGGGCACCAGCAGCGGCAAGCTGGCGGCTGCCAATCACTTCGCCAGCAAGGAACTGGGGCGCTTTATGGTCGTGGCCGCGCCTGCCAACGATCCCCTGGTGCAAGAGTTGAACAGCTGGCGGCTCAGCGCCGCGAATCTGGGCCGCGCCGGGCAGATGGCCAAGTCGCCAGCATTGCCGCTCTTCGCCACGCTAATGGCGGCTTATAACCTGCATGTAAATACGGTGGGGGCCAAGGCGCTGATGGAGAATGAGAAAGTAAGATGGGGGGGCGGGGCTTTATCGGCTGCTGCGGACCTTTTCCTAGCCTCAAACAACGTCGCGCTAAAAATCATAGAAGGCTCAGGTATCAGGTCGCCTTGGTATGCGCTATGGGAAAAAGGTCGCATCGACGTCTCGCGGATATCGGAGCGCTGGGCAAGCAACCTCAGCAAGCGCACGGGCAGCAGTTGGCTCAGCGCTTCGAGAATTGGCTCCGGGGCGGCCATGGCGGTAACCGTCGTGCTATTTGTTTGGGACGCCAAACGTGCCTTCGACCAAGGCGATAAGGACGTATCCGTTGCCAATGCCATTGCCGCCTCCGGCGGAGCCATGTGGGCGCTCTACACGGTGGGCTTATTGGCCAGCCCCTGGGTGCTGGGCGCGGGTATCGTGTTGTTGCTGGGCGGCGCGATTGCCGCGGTGCTATTGGCCGATGGTGCAATCGAGCAGGCGATCAAGCACGGGCCATTTGGCAAGGAGCAGCCCCTGGCGCATATGAACGACCCCTGGGTCGCCTATCAGCAACTGCTCGGCGCTATCGGCCAACCTCGAGTACGCATCGAGCGTCTGGAAAACTGGCAGAAAAGCGCCTCCGTAGAGGATCAAGTGAAGCTGCAGGTCGCGGAAGCTCAGGATCGTAGCGACCTCGACCCGCTGGACTGGGTAATCGAGCTGCAATCCGGCCTGCTGAGCCAATACCCCAGTGACCAGGGGTTTATCTTGCGGGCGTCCGAACTCAAGCGGGAGCGCGGTCATCACAGCGGCTGGCAGCGCAGGCCGGCCAAGGTTATATCGCGGGAAAAACTCGGGGCCGTGGTGCTGGACGGCAGCCGCGTGCTCTACGTCCTGCCCCATCAACACCGGCCAGCCTTTAGCCCTTTGGCCGCCAGCCAATATGCCCTCAAGGTGCGCGCCCAGTTCCGCCTTGGCCATCAGAGTTGCCGAGCCGGTGATCCTTTTCCAGCCTATGACGACCTGATTTTGCCGCAGCCGAGCCCGCGCCAATGGGCGGCCTTCAGTCCGGCACTGCTACCCAAAGAAGACGACGTGATGGATGACGTACCCTATTGGCTGATCGACCAGAGCGACTACCGCAAACTATGAATGCCCCCGAAATAGAGCAGAGTCCTTATACGGCCAGCGCCTACAACTCGACTGCCATTCCGATCCAGCCACCGCATAAGTGGCAGCAGGATGCCAATCGCAGCAACCTGCGCCGTACCCAGTTGCGTTGGGGCCACTATGCCAACTTGCAGCCCTGGCAGGTGGTCGATATGCAACTGCAGGCCAATGAACATACCTTTGTCGAGCGCACGGGAGAAACTGAGCTGTATTGCGACCAGCAGCGCTGGCGCTTCGAGAACTTCAATAAGCTACTTATATTGATACCGTTTCTGAAGTATTTAGCTTTATTTATGGTGCCTTGGTTTTTCTGGATGTTTGCGACCATAGACCTGTTGCCGAATACACTGCTGCCTAATTTTATACTGGTACTATTTGCTCTGCTGATGATCGGCGTTAGCGGTTGGCTCTATTGGGAGAACACTTTAAAGGCTTATTTGATTCAAGTAGGTACTGGTTTGGCTACGGCCCTGCTTAGCGCTGTATTTACTTACAATACGTCTAGTTACGGCACCGATCTGTTTTGGTTTTGCGGGATCATGGCATTTTCCATCTTTATGGGTGTGATCGGTTTCGATTTTCTGCTGGATCTGTATTTGCGCCTATTCAAATACGATGGCAGCGAGTTCAACAGGCAAACCGGTATGGTGACCATCGCCCGGCGTTTTCGTAAGCCATTCGTAGCGCCTTTCTATGAGTTCGACGCCACCATGGAATTTCGCCCGGGGCCGCATGGCAGCGGCGGCATGGCGCTGTGGCTGCATCACCGTTATGCCGATTGCGAAATATTTCTCGGCGGCAAGCTTCATCCATTGGGCCTCACCCCGGAAGAAGCACTGGCCTTCTGGGACTGCCTGCAACGCTATATGGATGTAAGCCAGCCACTACCCGAGCTGCCGGTACTCGAACAATTCCGCCACCTCGACCCGGTCACGGCCGAGTATGACCGCCAGAGCAAGCGCGACCCACGCCGCTGGCGCGACATGCCCTACCGTGCCTGGGAAGGCCGCGGGCAGTCAGAGACGATGAAACGCAATCAACAATACCCGTGGCAGCAGCAACCCTGCATCCTCCAAACTAGGATCGACCCCGGCCTGAGCATCGAAATCTACTATCGCCAGCAGGAAGCCAAAGGCATCCAGGTCACGCCCAGGGGCGACGATTTCGATAATGTCCATCGTAGCTGAATATTATCGATACCTTTATCAAGGAACGACTTTCATGAGCAAGAAGCTTGACCATCACCTCATCAAAAAATATTACCGCCCTGCCGAGACTAAGCCAAAAAAACCTAAATATGCGTCGGAATTAATAACAATTGCACTTCTGTTTACTGCTATCACCGAACTTTCTGGCCCGATAGATGCTGCTCTTGTCGCAGGGGTGTTCCTGGTGCTGTATTTGTTCATTGCATGGGTGACCAAGCCGAACCGCCCCGAAGATATCGGCGAATTATCCGCGGAATTTCGCAAAGATGGAGTGCGTATTCTGGCAACTGTGGATAATTTGGTAGAGCTCCAAGAGAAAATTAAATTATCCGATATTAAGGCAGTTTCCGCTTATATCCAGGATGGATGGTTGTGGGTGCGAGATCGTGGAATCTTGCTAGAAACCAAGCAAGAACTGCAATTTCGCTTATCACTAAAACTCAACCGGCAAGGATTGGATAAACTGTTAGTGAGTCTGCAACCGTCGCTGAGCGACATGAACTACAACATTGGAAAGCTGCGTAAATTCCAGCCATGAAGGCGCGTAGAGCATAGCCTGGGCGCAACATTGCCGGCACCCAGACTGCGCCCCCACTTACAACGCCTTCTCGAACACCTTGGAATTACGCTGGAAGTTGTACAGCGAGGCACGCGCGGCGGGCAGGCGCTCGACGCTGCTGGGCACGAAGCCGCGCTCGCGGAACCAGTCGGCGGTGCGGGTGGTGAGCACGAACAGGTGCTGCAAACCCTGGGCTCGCGCCCGCTCTTCGATCCGTTCCAGCAGTTCGTCGCCACGACCGCCGTGGCGGTAGGCCGGGTTGACTGCCAGACAGGCCAGTTCGCCGTAGTCCGAGTCGGCGATCTGGTAGAGCGCGGCGCAGGCAATGATCAGCCCCTCGCGCTCGACGATGCTGAACTGCTCGATCTCGCGCTCCAGTACCTCGCGCGAACGGCGCACCAGGATGCCCTGCTCTTCCAGCGGGCTGATCAGTTCGATCAGTCCGCCGACGTCCTCGATAGTCGCCTCGCGCAGGGACTCGAACTGCTCTTGTGCCACCAGGGTGCCGTTGCCGGCACGGGTGAACAGTTCGCTGAGCAGGGCGCCATCCTCGGTATAGCTGACGATATGACTGCGCCGTACCCCGCCACTGCAGGCCTGGGCGGCGGCATCGAGCAATTCGGCCTGGTAGCTGCCGTTCAGCCGTTGCAGATGCTGCGGCACCTGTTGCGGACGCAGCTCGCGCACCAGTTTGCCAGCCTCGTCGAGCAGACCGGACTCGGCGCCGAACAACAACAACTTGTCGGCCCCCAGATCGATGGCCGCACGGGTGGCCACGTCCTCGCAGGACAGGTTGAAAATTTCTCCGGTGGGCGAATAGCCCAGCGACGACAGCAGCACGATGCTGCGCTCGTCGAGCAGCCGACCGATGCCCTTGCGGTCGACCCGGCGGACCTCGCCGGTGTGGTGATAGTCGATGCCATCGACCACCCCGATCGGCCGCGCGGTGACGAAGTTGCCGCTGGCCACGCGCAGGCGCGCGCCCTGCATCGGCGAGGCGGCCATGTCCATCGACAGACGCGCCTCGATGGCGATGCGCAGCTGGCCGACCGCGTCGATCACACACTCCAGGGTTGGCCCGTCGGTAACCCGCAGATCGCGGTGAAAATGCGGGGTCAGCCCGCGAGCCGACAGCCGCGCCTCGATTTGCGAGCGCGAACCGTGCACCAGCACCAGGCGTACGCCGAGGCTGTGCAACAGCACCAGGTCGTGGACG
>JBFKAF010000159.1:0-7210 GCA_041621735.1 Pseudomonas sp. | reverse complement strand
TTGTGAGAGACGATCCCAGGTGCCGACAGCGGTCTGCGCCGTTCCAGTGATCGCGGGAGGCCACTATGTTCTACAGAGTTCTACTTGGTGCGCTGCTAGGCCTGAGCCTCACCGGTTGTGCGGTGTACGGCGGCGGTTACGATCATGCTTACCGTGGCCATGACCGCTATTACGCCGGCAGCCACTATCAGGTACAGCGCTACCCGGTGTATGTCGCGCCGCGGTATTACGGTTATGACAACCGGCGTTATGACAGGCGCCATTTTGACCACCAGCGGTATGACCAGCATCGCGCTTATCAGCAACGTCATGATCAGCGCCGCTATCTGCCGGCCCCCCCAGCGCGTTTTTCCAATCATGAGCGGCGCTCGGGCCATCGCATCGACGGGCGCCGCGATCAGCGTCGCCATGACTATCGTGATACGCAACAGCGGCGAGGGTGGAGCGGGCAGCGCTTCGATCCGCAAGAGCGTACACCGAGGTATCAGCGACATAACCAGGGCTCGCGTGACGATGGGCGGCGCGGCATGGAGCGGCGCCACAACTAAGGGGTAACCGGTAGTCGGGGTTACCCATGCACAAGCCCTTGAGGCGGTGCGTGGATCGGCCGGCGATCTTCCTGGTGGATCTGTTCACCCAGGCTCGGTGCGGCGGAGATAGGTGGCGTTCGCCGCATTCCGCCTCGGCCACTGCATTGCAGGGCGACAAACCTAGATTGTCCCTCGACAAGCCTCGCCTAGACACACCGATAAGCGGCGAACGTGCTTGCTCGAAGGTGCGCTGCTGGGCGATGTCGATGTCGAGGTCGAGGTCGACGGTAACCTGCTGGATATCAAAACCTTCCTGTTGTTGCTCTTCAGCGAGGCGTCGACTGGGCTGGCCGTGCGCTGAGTAGCTTGCCTAGTGTCTCCGACGTCATGCAGTGGTCAGTCCCGCGCCCATTAGGGCGGACTATCGAGCTACGTCAGTATTCTGGCGATTGTTTTTTTTACATCGGCCCCGCACCATGGCCATCATCCTGGCATATGGAAATCTCGGCTTGCTGATGGGTCGTCTCAACGCTCTGCGTGCGTGTGGTCGCTGGCCTGCAGCGTCAGCCTTGCTGCTGTCCGCTTTGCTGGGCGTCGGTGCACTACAGGCCGACTGGGATTTCACCCTCATCAGTAAAAGAGCCGAGCAGTTATACGGGCCGTTGGGGGCGGGACGTGGGCGGCTCGATGACTGGCAACGCCTGCTGCAGGAACAGGTCGGGCTTGATGAAATGGCCCAGCTCAAGGCGGTTAACCTGTTCTTCAACCTGCGCCTGCGCTTTCGCAACGATATCGACCTGTGGCAGGTCAAGGATTACTGGGCAACCCCGGTCGAGGCGCTGCGGCTGGGCGCGGGAGACTGTGAAGATTTCGCCATCGCCAAGTATTTCAGCCTACGCCAACTCGGTGTGCCGAGCGAAAAGCTGCGCATCACCTACGTTAAGGCGCTACGCCTGAACCAGGCGCACATGGTGGTCACCTACTACGCACAGCCGAACGCCATGCCGCTGGTGTTGGACAACTTGATCGACGCCATCCAGCCGGCCAGCCAACGCAACGATCTGCTGCCGGTTTACGCGTTCAATGCCGAAGGCTTGTGGCTGCCCGGCAGTCGGGGCGACAAGCACGTCGGGGACAGCAAGCGCCTGTCGCGCTGGCAAGATCTATTGAGGAAAATGCGGGCCGAGGGCTTTCCCTGAGGCCGGCCCATAGGAGCCGTTCATGTCACTGTTCAAGCAGTTGTTCATCGCCATCTGTGTACTGATGTTGGTGAACTTTACTGGCAGCTTTCTGGTTAGCGTGGAGAGCTCACGCGAGCAGCAAGTCAACCAGTTGCGCGCCCATGCCCAGGATGCGGCGACTGCTCTGGGTCTGTCGCTGAGCCCACATGTGCGCGATAGCGCGATGATCGAACTGATGGTCAGCTCGATCTTCGACAGCGGCTATTTCGAGAGCATCCGTGTGCTCGACGCCAGCAGCGACGCAGTGCTGGTTGAGCGCAGTGGCGTGCCGGTCGTTGGCGAGGCGCCTGCATGGTTCGCGCGGCTGGTCGATCTGCAGCCGGCCCGTGGCGATGCGATTGTCAGTGACGGCTGGCGCCAGGCGGCGCGGGTCGAGGTGATCAGCCACCCGCTGTTCGCGATCGGCAAATTGTGGCAGAGCGCTCTCGGCAGCCTGCTCTGGCTGGCCTTGAGCGGAGTTCTTTGCGTGCTCCTCGGCGTGCTGTTGCTCAAGCGCCAACTGCGCCCGTTGGATTACATGGTCGAGCAGTCCAACGCCATCGCCCGCCGTGAGTTTCTCAGCCTGCCGGAGTTGCCGAAAACCCCGGAATTTCGGCGGGTGGTCAAGGCCATGAATCAGATGGTGGAGAAGCTCAAGGCACTGTTCGCCGAGCAAGCCGCGCGCAGTGAGGAACTGCGTGCCGAGGCCTATCAGGACAGCCTCACTGGCGTGGCCAACCGGCGCTACTTCGACCTGCAGTTGCATGCCCGCCTGAGCGTTGAGGAGCAAGCTTGCAGTGGTTTCCTGGCGCTATTGCGGATCAACGACTTGGCTGGACTCAACCAGCGCCTGGGTGGCCAGCGTACCGACCAGCTGATCAAGGCCGTGGCCGAGCAGTTACAAAAATTCTGCCAGGGTCGCTACTTGTTGGCGCGTAACCGTGGTGGCGAGTTTGTCATCCTCGCACCGGGTCTGGATCGGGACGAGGCCGAGCAGCTGGCCGAGAGTCTCGACGCTGGCCTGGCCAGCCTGCAGCAGACCGAAGTCAGCGATCGCCTGCCGCTGGCGCATATCGGCATGACCGCTTTCGCACCGGGCGACGAAACAGCGAGCCTCTATCGCGGCCTGGACGAGGCCTTGGCTCAAGCGGCCAGCCAAACCCTGCAGAATTGGGCCTGTAGTGAACATGGCATGCAGCGGCCGGGCGCCGACGAGCGTCAGAGCTGGTATCGCCTGCTCGATCAGGCGCTGCAGCAGGGCCGTTTCCAGCTGTACTTTCAGCCGGTGGTCAGTGCCGTCGATCCCGCGCGTGTTCTGCACCACAAGGTACTGGCGCGGTTGCTCGACGAGCAGGGCAAGCTGATTCCAGCCGGGCGCTTTCTGCCCTGGCTGGAGCGCTTCGGTTGGTCGGCGCGTCTGGATCTGGCGATGCTCGGCTGGGTACTGGCGCAGATGGAGAGCCATGCCGAACAGGTCGCGCTGAGCCTGTCAGGGAGCACGGTGCGTGAGCCGCAAGTCTTGGCCAAGCTGTACGAGATGCTCGGCCAGCATGCGCACCTGGGGCCGCGCCTGACCCTCGAACTGGATGAGGATCAGTTGCCCGAGCAGGGCATGCTCGAGGGCATGACTCAGCGGCTGCACAGCCTGGGCTTCGATCTAGGGCTGCAACACTTCGGCGGGCGCTTCAGCATGATCGGCAACCTGGCCAAGCTCGGCCTGAGCTATCTCAAGGTGGATGGCAGCTACCTTCGCAGCATCGACCAGGAAAACGACAAGCGTCTGTTTATCGAGGCCATGCAGCGAGCAGCCAACAGCATCGACCTGCCGCTGATTGCAGAGCGGGTCGAGACCGAGGGGGAGTGGCAGGTATTGCGTTCAATGGGTATCGAAGGAGTGCAGGGCCGTTTGTTCGGCGAACCGGCACCCTGGCAGTAAGGGGATGGACCGGTCAGATCAATTCGGACTCATCGTCATTGATCAGCAGGTTTAGCCCGCCTAAGGCATCACGGGCCTTGCTGCGTCCTACCAGCTTGGCCTGCGCCACTTCGGGCAGGTCGGTGATGCGTACAACACCTTTGCGGATCAGTACGCTGATCAGGTCTTCTAGCACCCGGATCATGTCCAGGTCGCTCTGCTGCAACTTCAGCAGGCTATTTTCCACGGCCTGATTGGAAAACCAGGCCTGGGCCTCCTGGCTGTCTGCGGTCAGTTCGCCGTTCATCTCCTCGAACGGTGCCGCCTCGACTCGTTGCAGATTGCCGTAGTTGTCGCGCTTCACGTAATACATCGATCTCTCCTTGCCTTACCGGCTGCCCTGAATGAAGAACCGCCGCTAGCGGATGGTAGCGGGGTTTTGTCCATCAGGTGTGATCGATCTTTATGGTTGGGTCGGCACCGGCGATCAGCGAGCTGATGCTGCTGCTCGACAGGTTCACACCGGTCAGTTCGATGCTGGTGTCGGCATTGGCCGCCGCACCGCCCGCATCGTTCAGGTGGCCGGTCGAGCTGATCAGCAGGGTGGAGGTGCCGCCTGCGCTGGTCACCAGTTGCAGGTAGTTGTCGATGGTGGTGTCGGTCTCGCCCTGCAGCAGGTCGCGTAGATCGATACGGTCGCCTTGGCCGATATTGAAGTCGGTGATCCGGTCGGCGCCTGTATGGCCTGCTTGCCAGACGAAGGAGTCGGCGCCAGCTCCTCCCGTTAGCGTGTCGCTGCCACCGCCGCCGAGCAGGATGTCGTCACCGGTGCCGCCGATCAGGTTGTTATTGCCGCTGTCGCCGCCTAGGGCCATGCCGCTTGAACTGGCCTGGACGGTATTGTCCGAGTCGAAGGTGATCACCAGCGGTTGGCTGGAGGTGCCGTCGCCGTCGCCATCGGTGGCGGCCACATTTAGCTTGATCTGCTGGTCGTAGGCGGCAGTCTGGCCGGTGATCGAGCTGATCGCCAGCTTGTAGGAGGTGTTGGAACCGGCACCGAAACTAATGCTGCCGAACTCATGCTCGCCTGCATTGAGCTTGCTGGAGTCGATAGTGAGGGAGGTCTTGCCACTGCTTACGCCCGTCAGGGTACCGCTGCCGATGGTATTTCCGGCCGTACTGTAAGCGGTCCAGGTCAATGTTTCCCCAGTGCCGAGCTTTTCCGTGGTGAGCGAAATGGCGCTCATATTGGTCGTCGCGCCGGTGGTCTTGTCGCTGAAGGTAAAAGTGAGCACGTCGCCAGAGTCGATCGACTGACCCACGCCGACTCCGAAGGTGTTGTTGCTGGTGTTCACCGTGTCGGCGACGCCGTTGGCCGTGCCCGTTGCCAGCAATGAGAAGTTGCTGCCGGCACCCAGGTCGTAGAGCCCGGAATTCCCCCCTGAGAGCGAGAAGCTGCTGAAGGTCGAAGTAGAAGAGTCCAGGTTTACGAAATTGGTGATCTGGTACTGGCCGCTGACCGGGTCCGCGGTGACCTTGAAGACCTCGACGCCTTTGCTGCTGACGGCGGTCAGGGAGCCGTCTGGGTTGGTTACATAGTGCAGCTTGGCACCCTGGTAGGTCAGGTAGCTGGACGAGCTGATCACCGCACCCGCCTTGCTCAGGGTGGTGGCCAGGATGTTGCCGCTACCATCAACCGAGAGCCCGGACAGCTGGACAGAGGCGCCACTCTGATCGGCACCAAGCGAAAGGTGCAGGGTGCCAACCGCGCTGGCCCCGCTGCCATCGAGTAGCGCGGCTTGCATAGGCGTGCCCAGAACTGCGCTGTCGTCTTCGACATTTACGGTTAGCACGCTGCTGGAGGTGCTGCTGCCATCGTTGACTGTAACGGTGATCCCAAAGGACTTGAGGTCTTCTCCGCTGGCAGCGTGGTCCAGTGGCCCCAGAAGGTCAACGCTGTAGCTGCCTTGGCTATCGATGCTGATCAGTAATATGGCAATGCCGCCGACGGTGCCGGTGAGCTGATTGGTCCCACTGCCACTCCACTGCACGGGCTGACCGCCGGAGGTCAGCGCCGTGGTCGGGGCCGTCAGGGAGAACGTCAGGCTCTCGCTATTCGCATTAGCGACATTCAGGGTGCCGGTCGCCGATGTGCTGTTGGTGGTATCGCTGGTACCAGTGCTGTCGGCATTGGCTCCGCTTAGGCCTTCTTCGGAGACACGGGCAGTGCTGGAGGTCAGAACAAGAGCGACCTCTCCGGCACCGTTGACCTTGATCGTCAGCGTGGCGGTGTCGGTAGCGCCATCGGCATCGGTGATGGTGTAGGTGAATACTTCGTCGGCGACCTGACCGGCGGCGAGTTCCTGCACGGTCGCACGTGTGTTGTCTAGGGCGTAGGAATAGCTGCCATCTGCGTTGATGGTCAGGGTTCCGTACGTGCCATTGATGACGCTGCCGACATCGCCGCTTGGCGCTGTGGCTGGGGTGCCCACTGCCACTCCGGTGACGGTCACGGTACTGCCGTCAGGGTCGTAGTCCTGGCCCGGAGTGCCTGGCGTAACATCTCCTGTGATCACCACCGAGGAGTCGGCAATTGGCGCGGCGGCAAAGCCCCACATAGAGGCTCCAGCCGAGTTGACCCCTGTCGCCGTAGCTGTGCCGGCGGCCAGATCAATCAGATAGAGATCGCCAGAAGCGGTGCTGCCGTAGATGGTACCAACGTCGGTCTGCGCGAGGTTGTAGAGCGTCCCTGGCAGCCCGGTCATCACCGTGGTGACTTGGCCGGTCGCAAGGTCGAGCTTCTCGATGGTTCCGCCGCTGGTCGACAGATACAGGGCGTTGCCGGCGAACAGCAAATCCCCCGACGAGGAGACGTCCCCGCTGGATGGCGAGTCAAAACTGCCCAAAAAGGTGGCGGCGCCGGTGCTGGTGTTGATCTGGTACAGGTCGCCGCTGGTGCTTGCTGCAAACAGTCGGCCGTCTGCACTGGCGACTAGGGCGTTGACCGAACTCGCACCGCTGAGAGCGCCAATAAGGGTGGCATTGCCGGTGGTCGGATTGATGCCGTACAGGTTGCCGAAGGTTACCCCGAACAGATTCCCCGCCGAATCCAGGGCGATGTCGGTGAACGACTGACCGGAGTTGCCGATCAGGGTGCGCACACCCGTTGTCGGATCGAGGATGCCGATGTTGCCGGAAGTATCGGAGTAGTAAAGGGTATTGACCGGTAGTTCGGAGACCGAGTGGCTGTCGTCGACGGCGACCGGCGCTGCGTTTACCCGCGTGACGTCGGCGAAGCTGAGCGTGGCGGTGTCGGTGAGGCTGCCGTCGCTGAGGGTGTAGGTGGCGCTCGGCACCGGGCCGGTGTAGTTGGCGGCCGGGGTGAAGGTGAAGCTGCCGTTGGCATTGATCAGCAGGCTGCCGACCCCGGCGATGACGGCGGTGCTGCCGGCGCTGTAGACGGTGCTGTCGCCGGCGACGGTGAACTGGGTGACGCTCAGGGCGTCGTTCTCCGGGTCGCTGTCGTTGCTCAGGACGTTGCCGCT
>JBFKAF010000158.1:0-7245 GCA_041621735.1 Pseudomonas sp. | reverse complement strand
CGCTCGCTGGGAATCGGGGTCGCCTTACCGGCACCGGCCGGCACCGAGCCACAGCCAAGCAACGCCAGTGGCAGCAATAGTGCACAGATCATTCGCATGTAGAGCCCTCTTTGGCTGGATGATCGAACGACTAGACGCCGGTTCATTATTGTCGGCGCCGCGACCACCCTCAAGTGAGCCAGTCTGGCACAGGATTCGGCATCGGTTCACCTCGGCTGCGACAGCGTCAATACAGGCACTTCGAGTCGCCCAGGAGTCGCTTGCCTTAGGTAGACCAGCGATGACGTGTACAACCAATAGGCTCAGGCCTGCTTGATCAATGCACTGATACCATCGACCCGCACGCTGAGCTGTTCCTCGATACGTTGAATTTCCAGCTGATGCAGCCGTTGCAACTCAATCTGCTGGGCGCAGAGCTTCAAGGCCGTCAACACCAGCAACCGGTCGCCAACCAGCGTCGGCGACTGTTGCTTGGTCTCGGCCAAGAGTTTCTTGAGCATCAGTGCCGAATCGGCCAACGTCTGCTCCTGACCGGCCGGCGCCTTGATGCTGTAGTCATTGCCCAGGATTGAAATAGCAGTGACCGTTCCGCCGTCGAGACTCATGCGCTGGCCTGACTCGCATGCACCTTGCCGCCCGCAGTGGCCAGCTCAACCAAGGCCTGAATCCGCGCGAGCGTCGCCCCTTGCTGCTCTTCCTGCTCGAGCGCGCTCAGCTGCAAGCTGTCATTCTCATCCTTGACCTGAGCCAGCTCGGCACTCAGTTGCTCATTCACGCCCTGCAGCGCCTGATTCTGCCGCGCAAGCTCAGCGACGAGTTGTTCCAATTGAGTTAAAGAATTTTCCAACATTTTGATTACTCGAGCTTTTTGCGGGCGCACACAATAATGAAAAGCCCCTGGAGAAGCTAGGCACCTGGAGGGCTGAACCCGCCGAGCGACTGTCGACAACCAGGAAATGCCCACCCGCGGGATGGCATGAAGGGTTTCGCTGAATCCGTGAAAATACACAAAATTGAATCAGTCCGACCCGGCTAGCCTGGGGAGAGTTCCGTACAGTTGTCCATGCCGTTGCTCGCGCCATGCTGGCGCTCAGGGTCATACCCAGTGACCGGTGTGGCCAGTGCAATGAGTCAAATTCGAATGGTTGAGTTGACCTGCTAGCGGTATCGCCCCCTTACGCCCACGAAAGCTTTGTCGGTGGCTGCTGGGGGAGACCGCGAAGCTGCGGGCAGAGTGATGGCGCAAGGTCACAGGCGAACCGAAGCCGGCCAATACGGCGATGCTGTCGATGAGCTGGTCGGTAGTTTCCGGCAGGCGCAGGTTCAGCGCCAAAGGGCGGCGACCTGCGTTCAGCCGTTGATACGCCTGAGCAGGCGCGCCTGCAACGCCGTCAACTCGGCTGGATCGGCCTGGTTGGCGGCGTGGATGCCCATGCCCTGGCCGACGAAGCGCGGAATGATGTGCATGTGCAGATGAAACACCGTCTGCCCCGCCGGCGCGCCATTGAACTGGGCCACCTGTACGCCGTCCGGCTGCAGCTCGTCGACCAGCACCCTGGCCAAGCGCTGGGTCACGCCCATCAACTTGGCCAGGTTATCCGCGTCAATCTCCAGCAGATTGCGCGCCGCAACCCGCTTGGGGATCACCAGGGTATGGCCGTAGGCCTGCGGAAACAGGTCGAGGAAGGCCAGCACCTCGCCGTCCTCGTACAGTTTGTAGCAGGGGGCCTCGCCGCGAATGATCTGGGCGAAGATGTTCTGTGGGTCGTATTCGCCATGCAGGCTCATCGGGTGTTCCTTTACCGGTGGAAGATGGCCGCACCATACCCGTTTAAGCCCGCCCGGCAAACGTCCGGCAGCCCCGTCCATGATCGGCCAGCTGATCCCTCAGAATGTAGTCCCCCAGGATGTGCAACCTGATATGAGCGGTGAGCGGGTGCAGATCACACGCGTTGTCTGTATCAAACGCCTATCTATCCCATCGGCGGCGATACGCAGGCTGAGCATGCATGAGCGCAATTGAGCCCCGGCCGGAGCTTGGGGGTGCACCAACTCACGGCTGCAGGTATCGTCTGCGTACTGCGATTATCCAGGACCCAGCTGCCCCATGCGCACTCCCCTGATCCAGGCCGCCCTGCTCTGCGCCGCGGCCCTGTGTTCGGCCACCACCCAGGCCAAGGTCGAGGTCGAAGCCGCTCAACACAAGACCCTCGGCGCGGTTCTGGCCGCCAAGGTTTCCGAGGACATCGCCCCCGGCGACTACGAAACCCTGCTCAAGGGCCTGCGCGCCAACCCCGGCAAATTCGCCCGCAAGATCGTGCTGCTGGACAACATTGGCGGCAGCGCCCCGGAGGCCATGCGCATGGGCCGCCTGCTGCGCGAAACCGGCTTCGATACCCTGGTGCCCTCTTCCGGCGTCTGCCAGGGCAGCTGCATCTACCTGCTGGCCGCCGGCCACAAGAAGACCGTACGCGGTTATGTCGGCCTGCACCGCCCACCCTTCCCCAGCGGCGATTCAGCCCGGGCGCAAGCCGCCCATCAGGGCCAGCGCTACAGCCCGGCCGCCTACTTGCGCGAAATGAACATCCCCAGTCGCCTGGCGGACGAGATGCAACGCATCGCACCGCACAACATGCGCGTGCTCTCGGAGCAGGAACTGGCCCTCTACGGGCTTAAATAGAACACGCCATGACCCGCCCATACCGTCGCGTTGAGCAAAAGAGATAGCTTACGCAGCAGTTCCTCACCGATTGTCGGCGGGTTGATCACGAAACGACTGCTTGAACGCCTGGGTCATTTGGAAGCCCTTGAACGCCTGGGCCGCAATGACATCCAAAGCGAGCTTGCCGATCAAGATCAGGGTGGCGCTGGCTAGCGCATCTAGAAACCCGAAAACCATTTGCCCCACGTTGCCTAGAGAAGAGACTGCCGTATCGAGCGCGGGGATGGTCTGAATGCCACTGAGCGTATGCAGTGCCAGCGCGACCCAAAAGCCGAAGCAATATGGGCACAGGCGCTATAGCGATAAGCCAGCGGCGCGGGCAGATGGCCGGTTACTTTGTTGAACCAGGTGCCCCAATCCGGCAGTTTTTCCCAGATCAACAAGTAAATTGATAAGCCCATTAAGGCCAAAGTGAAGTTCATCACTGCTTCCTGAATCTCTGCATGAGTGCAAATTTCGTCGCTCACTTGCCTGCCATGCCTGGCAACGAGCAAGGTGCAGCTAAGCGAGTTCAGCCGGCTTGTACGCGACGATAAGTTCACGAAACGCTTCGTCGTGGGTTAAGCGCCGGGCGTCCAGTCCGCGAAAGCCCGCAACGCGCAGTTGTTGCTGAATATCGGCCAAACTCAGGCCGCGTAGCACCAGTCGGAAAAAGCGACGCAGAGAAAACGCATATCTGGATGAGCATTGCTGGAAAACGCCCCGCGGTTTGCCACCCCAGGCAAACGGGAGAGCCCTGTAGGCTGGTCAACGCTAAGTTGTTCACCCGCTTCTGCGACGGGCCGCAAATTTATCGACTGGGGACATTGGAAGATGGCCGCTCGATTACCAGCGGCCAATGCAACAGCAGAAGGGTATCGCTGCTTTCAGCGGCGCCCCCCTCTATCAACCAAACACGCTCACTGTTTGTCGGCTGGTCACGGCTACCTTACCGTTTTTGTCCCACAGGGTGGCATCGATATGGCTATAACCGTTCGCCGAGCTTTGAATGTCCGCCTGGTATTGCCACCAATCATTGGCGCTGCAATCTTGCGGCACATTCACAAAGCTGATGGTCCAGGTCAACGAACTGCCTGAGGTGGGTTGCTTCAACATGCTGAATACCGCAGGCGGCCAAGCGTCCAGCAGGGCCAATAGCGCCGCCACTGAAATCGCTTGCTCCGAGGCTTTGCGCAGTTTAATCCAACCGCCCATTACCCTTTGCTCCGACCCCATGAACGGCATTTCGCCCAGGGTATAGCGGTAATCGAAATGCCGGGTGAAGTCCGGGGTCAGCCCGGCAATAAAGGGGAAGGCCTGGGCCTCATCCGGGGCTTTAAAAACCGGCGCCGGGCCTTGCTCAACACTCACCATAGACTCCCGATCGCCGCCGAAGCTGGCCAGCACCACGGCGCAGGCCTGGTCATTTTGATAGGCCGTGGCTTGCACCTGTGTGGCGGCTTTACCTTCACGCAACACTTTGACGATGACATCCATCTCACCCGGGGCAACAGGCGCGACAAACGATACCAACATCGAGCGCACGGGCCTGTCTGGTGCCACCAGCGGGATGACTCTTTCAAACATGGCAGCGGCCACCATGCCACCAAAGGTGGCTCTGCCCTGCCCCCATTTTTCGGGAATGGTCACTGTGCGCGAAGCACTTTCACGTACCGCCGCCATGGCATCGTTAAAACTCATAGTTGTTCCCTAACTTGATCGTTCATTTAATAATTTTTTATAAATGAGAATAAAAGCCATTACCCTGACTACGACGCCAGCTTGCTGGCAAGCAACTGCTCATCCAGAAAACCAATGACTTTTTCAGCATATGCTTTGGGCTGTGCGGCATAGGCATGGGTGTGCTTGGCTCCTGGAACTTTCCAGAACTCCGTGGTTGTTCTGTGTTGCAAGGCTTGCCATAACAGCTCGCCATCTTTAATCGGAGTGAACTCATCGTCATCGCCATAAATCATTAGCAGGCCTGGGCTGCCCACTAAGTTTTCCGCGGCATGGATCGGGCGCAAACTGCGCTCGCCGGCGGGATAAACAACTTTGGACAGCTGAATGCCCAGTTTGGGGATGGGGTAGCGCGACCAGAAATGCAGTAGCGTCGGAAACGCCGCCTCCAGCACTGCCGCTTTGAAGGGATGTTCAGGCTGCGCCATGGCACACACACTCATGGCCGCGCCCATGGAGGCCCCCACTACCGCCACGGGTAAGTCGGGGTATTGGGCCTGCAGGGCTTGCCCGGCGGCCAACACGTCCAGTGGATAGTCCATGCTGGTGGAGGTGCTTTCACCAAAGCCGTTCAGATCGAACACCATCACATGGTAGCCCGCCTGCCGTAGCAGTTCGGCATGTCCATATTTCATCCAGAAGCCTTTGGCCACCACCCCCATGGGGTGGGACATCAGCACTGCGCCCTTGGCCTGCGGGCTATGTGCAGGCGCCAGCAGCGCGGCGATGCTGGCGCCGGATTGACTGTTGATACTCAGGCGCTGCCACTGATGTTGATCAACGCCTTCCGGCCAGCGCCATGGCCGTACAAAGCGGCCAAAGAAGGGTTTCTTGAATAGTCTGTAGGCGGCGTTTTTCATGTGGGCAATCCCTTGAGGCGGTTTACTGCTCGGCGCAGAGAGCAGCGTCTAAGCGCATAGTGGCCATTGCACCTGGACGCCGCCATCGGCAAAAATGACGAATAGCATGCGATTTATGCCAGCCGCGCCCCCTGCTCCAGATCGAGAGAAATAAACCATGAACGTCTGCATCTTGATGGCGGATCACTGCTCATCCACCAGCGTGGCCGCGACCCTGGAATTTTTTGAAACCGCCAACGTGCTGCACCACTATGCCGTCAGAAAAAGCGCCCGCGATCATGAAAGCAACGCCGTTCTATTCAGGGTGGAAACGGCCTCCATGGATGGTCAAGGTGTGGCCTGCACAGGCGGGCTCAAGTTAACCCCCGACAAAGCCTTGGCCGAGGTACACAATCCGCAACTGATTGTTGTGCCAGGCTTTATGTTCAATATTTTGGGCGTGCTGCCCGCGCTGACCGACATGATTCACTGGCTGCAACAGCAACATCGGCAAGGCAGTTATATCGCCAGTATGTGCACGGGGGCCTTTGTCAGCGCCCAGGCGGGCTTGCTGGATGGCCGTTGCGCCACCACCCATTGGCTGTTCAGCGAGCAATTTGCGCAACGCTTCCCCCAGGTGAAACTACAGACCGAGCGCACCGTCACCGATGATGGGCAGATGCTCTGTTCGGGCGGTTCCACCAGCGGCAGCGACTTGTTGCTGCACCTGATTCGCAAGTTCGCCTCGCCGCAGTTGGCGGCCGAATGCGCAAAGAAGCTGCTGGTCGATGTCTCCGTACGCAGCCAGACGCCTTACGCCTGCACCACCTTCAAGAAAAACCACACTGACGCCGTGATTCTGAAGATTCAAATCTGCTTGGAAAACCGCATCGGCAACAGCATCCACCTGGAGCAGCTGGCCGCCGAGTTTGGCTTGAGCATGCGCAACTTCATCCGCCGCTTTAAAGAGGCGACCGCTCAGACGCCCATCCAGTACCTGCAAAACCTGCGCATTGAAAAGGCCAAACACCTACTGGAAAGCAGCCAGGAAGCCTTCGATCAAATCACCATGCAGGTGGGCTACGAAGATGGCAACTCCTTCAGACGACTGTTCAAGCAACGCGTGGGCCTGGCGCCCAGTGCCTACCGCAGACGCTTTGCAAACCTGCCAACCGACAGCCATCGCTCAGGAGCAGGAGAACAGATTCAGGCGCAGCCCCAACGTCAGGGCAATGTCTGAGAGCCGGCATCAAGGCTGATGCCCAGCCTATGGGGAAGGCGGTGCGGCGCAAGCCGCCGAAGCGGCTCAAGCCTCCACCTGACTCCACTGCTTGCTCAGGCGCTTGTCCGACACCGCGATCTTGGTGCCGAGTTGCTGAGCGAATAGCGAGACCCGGTATTCCTCCAGCATCCAGCGATACAGCAGCAGTTGCGGGTCGCGCTTGCCTTCCTGGCTATGTTTGGCCAGACGCGCCTGGTATTGCTCCCAGTAACCGGCCAGCTCACCGCTCCAGACCCGATCGCGCTGCAACTGGGCGCCAATTTTCTCGAAACGCTGCTCGATGGCCTTGAGGTAACGCGGCAGTTCCTTGAGCCACTCGGCTGGGGTTTCGCGGACGAAGCCGGAATAGACCAAGTTACCCAGCTGTTGCTTGATGTCGTTCAGCGCAATGGCCTGGGCCAGGTCGATCTTGCCCTTGAAGCGTTTCTGCAGGCCGTGCCAGAGTTTGAGGATTTCCAGGCAGAGCTTGGCCAGGCGCTCGGCATGCGCCGTCCAGTCACCACGTTTGCGCTCGGCCAAGGCGGCTAACGCGGCACCATCCCGCGGCAGCGGCTGTTGCCCTTCGAGGATGCAGCTGTCCAGGCTGGCCAGCAGGATGTCTTCGACCAGCGCCTCGACCCGGCCCATGTCGCGGTACAACAAGCCCAGCTCGGTCAGCCCCGGCAGCTTGCCACGCAGGTACT
>JBFKAF010000157.1:0-7275 GCA_041621735.1 Pseudomonas sp. | reverse complement strand
GGCCTCGGCGCCGCTTCGGCTGGACAGGCTAGCCAACTGCACCGACCAACTGACCGGCAAGCTGTTGGCATCCAACCGACTTGCCGGCGGTTTCGCTACAGCCTCGACTTGCGCAGGCGCTGCCATAACCGGCTCAGCCGGAAGTGCAGATGGCTGTTCGGGCTCACTCGCAACGGCCACAGCTTCGCTATCGAACTCATCCGGCACCGGCTCTTCGGGCAGGAGCTGCGGTTCCGGCACGCTCACCGGTTGCATTTCAATCTGCGGCATAACCGGCGCCTGTGGCATACCCGGCGCATCCACCACCACGCGGCGCAGTTCGTCTTCACGCGACAACAGCATGGGCAGAAAAATCACTGCCAGCGCCAGCAATACCAAGGCACCGACCATGCGCTGCATCAATCCTTTATCCAGCAAAGCCATCCTGCACTTCCCCCTCGGCATGGCCAGCCAGCCAGTCCAGGGCCTCGGCCACGCAATAAAAAGATCCGAACAGCAGAATTTCATCCCCTGCCGCCGCCCGCGCACACTGCGCCAGCAACGCCGACTTCACGTCGACATAGGCCGCGACATGCGCACCGAGATTATGCAATTGCGCCTGCAGCTCAACGGCTGGCCGCGTACGGCTGGTCGGTAGCGGCGCCACCGCCCACTCCGCCACTTCGCTCAGCAAGGGCGTCACCACCCCGGTCAAATCCTTGTCCGCCAACAGACCGAACACCGCCAGACGCTTGCCCGCCAGCGGCCTGGCAGCCAAACGCTGCGCCAAGTATGCGGCGGCATGCGGATTATGCCCAACATCAAGCAATAACGTGAGTGGCTTACCCTGCCAATTCAACGCCCGACGATCCAGTCGGCCAGTTACCCGCGTACTCGATAGAGCACTGACAATCTGCTCAGCACGCCAAGGCAGCTCAAGCAAGGCATAGGCTTGCAGCGCCAGAGCGGCATTCTCCATGGGTAAATCGAGCAGCGGCAGCTGCTCCAGCCGCAGGACCTCACCCCTGGCATCCAAGCCTCGCCAACTCCAACTCTGCGCCTCGACCGCCAGATCGTAATCGCGCCCCCGCAGAAACAACGGCGCATCTAGCTGGGCAACTTGCTCCAGCAAGGGCTGTGGCGGGTCGATATCTCCGCACAAGGCAGGTTTTCCGGCACGAAAGATCCCGGCCTTTTCGAAGGCAACCGACTCACGGGTATCACCCAACCAATCGGCGTGATCGAGACCGATGCTGGTGACCAGAGCAAGGTCGGCGTCGATCAGGTTTACCGCATCCAGACGCCCACCCAACCCCACTTCGAGCACCACGGCATCCAGGGCCGCACGCTGAAACAGCCAGAACGCGGCCAAAGTACCCATTTCGAAATAGGTCAGGCTAGTAGCGCCACGCGCCGCTTCAACTTCGGCAAAGGCCTCGCAGAGTGCAGCGTCGCTGGCTTCGCTACCATCGATCTGCACGCGCTCGTTGTAGCGCAGCAGGTGGGGCGAGCTATACACCCCCACCTTGAGCCCCTGCCCTTGTAGCAACGAGGCGAGAAAGGCACAGGTAGAGCCCTTGCCATTGGTACCGGTAACGGTAATGAC
This sequence comes from Pseudomonas sp., assembly GCA_041621735.1. Taxonomy (GTDB): domain Bacteria; phylum Pseudomonadota; class Gammaproteobacteria; order Pseudomonadales; family Pseudomonadaceae; genus Aquipseudomonas. Next base: position 5,690 of record JBFKAF010000157.1, on the reverse strand, counting down.
CCGTGGCGCCGGCCTGCTTAGCCCCATTCGCTGCGCCACTGCCCTGGAACGTTCCAACCCCATGTCGATGGCGGATGGATGCAGTTGCTCCAGATAGGTCAGCCAATCGGCGAGGGAGCGTTTGTTCATGCCGTGACCGGAAGCGCTGCTGGCGATGGCAAACGCATAAACTGCGCGAGCAATTTAGCCAGTCGAGGGCGCAACTCCGCGCGTGGAATAATCATGTCGATGGCACCATGATCGAGCAAAAACTCGCTGCGCTGAAAACCTTCCGGCAGTTTCTCGCGCACCGTCTGCTCGATCACTCGCGGCCCAGCGAAACCGATGAGCGCACGCGGCTCCGCGACTATCACATCACCCAGCATCGCCAGACTGGCGGAAACGCCGCCGTACACCGGATCGGTCAGCACCGAGACAAACGGAATGCCTTCTTCACGCAGGCGCGCCAGCACCGCGGAGGTTTTGGCCATCTGCATCAAGGAAATCAGCGCCTCCTGCATACGCGCGCCGCCCGATGCGGAGAAACACACCAGCGGGCAACGCTGCTCCAGCGCCACATTGGCGGCGCGCACGAAGCGTTCGCCGACAATTGCCCCCATCGAGCCGCCCATGAAGGAAAACTCGAAAGCGCAGGCCACCACCGGCATCTTTTCCAGAGTTCCCTGCATTGCGATCAGCGCGTCTTTTTCACCGGTCTGCTTCTGTGCCGAGACTAGGCGATCTTTGTATTTCTTGCTGTCGCGAAACTTCAGGCGATCGACTGGCTCCAGCTCGGTGCCGATTTCTTTACGACCCTCGGCATCAAGAAATATATCCAGCCGCGCGCGCGCACCGATGCGCATGTGGTGATTGCATTTGAGACAGACATCCAGAGTCTTTTCCAGTTCTGGCTTGTATAACACCGCGTCGCAAGACGGGCATTTGTGCCAGAGCCCTTCCGGCACCGAGCTTTTCTTGACCTCGGAACGCATGATCGATGGGATCAGTTTGTCTACCAACCAGTTGCTCATGCTCTTATTTCTCCAAAGCTGTAGGCTCGAACAGGCTCGCGGCGCAAGGCCCTAGCAACCTATTCAAGCGAATTCACGACTGCAGTTTCAACTGGAACCGACTCCTGCATTGAGCAGCAGCCCGGACTCGCAAAAAACTCGCCGCCACTGAGACGACCACCCAAACTCAGGGCCGTCATAGCAGCACCTGCGACAGGGTTATGGACGGCCAAGCGCACAGCGCCGTCACATCAAGCGCACTCATGGAGCGCAAGCTCCCTTGACCGCCCGCACGAACGCCCGAACCTTTTCTGCGTCCTTGATACCTTTGCTTGCCTCGACCCCGCCACTCACGTCCACCGCGTAGGGCCGCACCTGCTCGATGGCACTGTGTACATTTTCCGGTGTCAGCCCACCGGCGAGAATAATCGGCGTGCTTAAGCCCTGCGGCACCAACGTCCAATCAAAGGCCTGCCCTGTACCACCGGGCACACCATCCACGTAGGTATCCAATAAGATCCCTGATGCGTTGCCGTATGGCTCAACCCGCGCCGCCACATCTTCTCCCGGCCTCACCCGTAGCGCTTTGATATAGGGGCGACTGAAGCCATCGCAAGCGGCGGGAGATTCGTCGCCATGGAACTGCAGCAGATCCAGCGGAACCACCTCGAGAATGGCACTCAACTCGTCGCGACTGGCATCGACAAACAGTCCCACGCTGGTCACGAACGGCGGTAAAGCGGCAATAATCGCCCGCGCCTGCTGCACACTGACTGCCCGCGGGCTCTTCGCATAAAACACCAAACCGATAGCGTCCGCCCCGGCTTCAGCGGCAATCAATGCATCCTCTATGCGGGTAATCCCACAGATCTTGCTGCGAACGACTGACAACGCGCGAGTACCTTTAGCAAAGCCCGGATGGTAGCAAATGCCACTCTAGGCGTCAGCCGCCACATCAGGCAGACCGGAGAGAAAATGCGGCCCTAGATAGCGCCTGGGCAGATCGAACTCTTCGGGATAATCGACTTGCACCAGATACAAACCATAGGGGTGCGCGGTAACTCCACCAGTACGCCGCACACCAGTCTCAAGCACTTCGCGCGCCCACTCAACCGGCCGCTCGCCTGCACCGATGGTCATCAACACTCCGGCAATGTTACGCACCATGTGGTGCAAAAAAGCATTGGCCCGAATATCCAGGACGATGAAGCGACCGTGCTCAAGCAGACGCAAGTGGTGCACCGTCTTGATCGGCGACTTGGCCTGACACTGCCGAGCCCGAAACGCACTGAAGTCATGAGTACCGACCAAAGCCTCGGCCGCCTCACGCATGCGCTCGACACTCAGCGGCCGATGGTTCCAGGTGACCTCCTCAGCCATGTGTGCGGGACGTATCTGGTCATTGTAGATCGCATAGCGATAACGCCGGGCCTGGGCGCTGAAACGCGCATCGAAATGCGTCGGCATGAGCTTAGCCCAAGTCACGCTGATGTCTTTCGGCAGATTCATATTTGCCCCCATGACCCAAGCATGCATGGAGCGCTCTACAGGCGTATCAAAATGCACCACCTGGCCGCTGGCATGCACCAGAGCATCGGTACGACCGGCACAGCTCAGGGTGACGGGTGCGCCACCGGCCACTTTGGACAAGGCCTTCTCCAGGGACTCCTGGATCGAGGCCACACCGCTCCGCTGGCGCTGAAAGCCATGGTAGCGCGAACCCTTGTACTCAACCCCGAGAGCGACTCTGGAAAAGCCAACGGCAGCCGAATCGGCTGCCGCTGTAGGTAGTGCATCAGACATGAATCAAACCAGATTAGTGACCAGCTCTCGTGCTTCCTGCTGCTGGTCTTCGTTACCCTCGGCGATCACTTCGTCGAGGATGTCACGGGCACCTTCGGTATCGCCCATGTCGATATAAGCACGCGCCAAGTCGAGCTTGGTCGCAGTTTCGTCGGTACCCGACAGGAAGTCGAAATCATCGTCGCTTTCCATCTCAAGCGCTTGTGGGGTATCGGCAGACACCACGTCATTCGGCTCACTGGCAGCGGGCGGCTGATCCAAGTTATTGGCCAGCTGATCCAACTCCTCAGTCACCTCATCAAGCTGCGCTGCGAAGCTGTCGGCGGCTGGCTCGGAGACAGCCTCATCGCCCAGGGACAAGTCAAAATCGGCCGAAAAGTCGAACTCGCTTTCAGCGGCGTCGCCCGGCAGATCGAGGCTTGCCTCCGCCAAACCATCGCCGGGTTGCGCCGCAGCCGGTGCCTCATCGTCCAGGCTCAGCAAAAACTCGTCTTCGTCATCTTCTTCGGCGACTGGCTTGCTCTCATCATCGAGACTCAAACTGAAATCGACCAACTCATCGCCCAGCTCCAAGCTATCGCCGGATGCATCATCCAGATTCAGATCGAAACTCAGATCAGCCGCCTGCCCAGCCTCCATCTTGGCCGGAGCATTCAGATCCAAATCACTCTCCAGATCCAGGGTATCGATATCCGCCAGAGAGGCTTCGCTTGTCGCGGCTTGCTGATCGCGATCCTGCTCGGACTCAAGCTCATCCAGACTCAGATCGAATGCTTCATCCAGCTCATCCGACTCTGCAGCGGACTGGTCCGACTCATCCAGCGTCAAATCATCCAGACTGAAGCTATCCAGATCATCATCGGCGACGGCAGCGGCAGCGGCAGCCACACCTGCGACTGCGACAGCAGCCATAGCCGGGTACTTGGTTTTTAACTGCTCGACCTCGACTGCGGCCCCGCCGATTTCGTGCAACTCACGTTCTTGACGGGCAAAACCTTCGCGATCACCCAGCTCGGCATAGACTTCCATCAATTTCAAACGTAAATCGCTACGTTGTGGCTCATTGTTGATCGCGTTGTGCAATAAGTCGGCAGCCTGATTGAAGCGGCCATAGGCGATATAGATGTCCGCCTCACCCAGTGCATCACCGGTCTGCGCAGTCACTCGCTCTTCGCTAGCCGGCGCATCGGCCTCACCAACATCAAGATCGTCCTCATAGCTGTCGAAGCTGTCGGCCGGCAATTGCATATCCGCATCAAAACCGCTGGCATTATTCTCAGCGGCCAACGCTTCCTGCAGCTCGGCCTCTTTCACGGCGTTGCGTCGCGATAGCATCATCAGACCGATCAGCAGCACCAATAAACCGCCACCGCCGGCAATACCCAAGAGCATGGGATTGGCGAGCAGATCGTCGATCATATTGGCTTGCGGTTGTTCTTCCACAACAGGGGCAGCTGCCTCCCGCACAGGAGAAACCGGAGGTTTTTCAGCGACTGGAGGTTGTTGCGGTTCCTGCGCGGCAGGCTCAGCGTCTACGGGCTGGACCTCCACTGGCGCTGCCGGATCAGCCGTAACCGCAGGCTCCTCGCTGTAGTTGTAATCGGGCGCCTCGGCTACCGGCGGCGTTACTACCGGCGCTGGTTCGACTGGCTGTACCGGCTCGGCTTTCACCGACTCAGCCACGGACACTTCAGTAGCAGGCGCCGCTACGGGCGCTTGCTTCGGCGCGGCAAGGTCTGCTTGCAACTTGGCCAACTGATCATCTTTCAGTTGAATCAAACGCTGCAGCTTATCGAGCTGGCCTTGCAGGTCGCCCATGCGGCCTTTTAGCTCGTCGTTCTCACGGCGGGTCGAATCGAGACTTTCCTGGGTCACCGCTAATTTATCGGTCAGCGCCTTGCTGTCTGCCGCGCCTTTATCGCTACCGCTGGCAGCCTTACCGGCATCGGCAGAAACCAACTTCAGACTGTCCTGAGTTTTTGCCTGAGCAGGAGCAGCCCCAGCCACACTGCGCTTGGTCGCATCCAGCTGGCGAGCGGAGCGGGCTACGTTGCGCCCCTCGCGCCAGGCAGCATTCTGCTCGGCAACCTGCGCAATGGCTTCAGCCCGCGAACGACCGCCGATTTGCTGCTGCTCCGGCAAACGCAACACCTGGCCACGTTTCAACCGGTTGATATTGCCGCCGATAAAGGCATCCGGGTTCAGATCCTGAATAGCCAGCATGGCCTGATGAACACTGTTGCTTCCGCGCACGCGCTCAGCAATCTCCCAGAGCGTGTCATTGGCGGTGGTTTTATATTCGCCGCCCTGCAAGGCGCCGGCAGTGCTAGTTGCTGGGCGCGCAACGGGAGTGACAGAGGGAGCCGCTGCGGGGCGTGAAACCTGAGCGGTAGCCTGCTGGCGCGGGGCTACGACTGCTGGAGCCGCTGCTGCAGCCGTTTGCGGTGAGTAGAGCGGCGGATCAAGTAGCAGCGTGTACTCACGCAACAGGCGACCATTTGGCCACAGCACTTCAACCAGGAAGTTTAGGTAAGGCTCACGTACCGACTTATTCGAGGTTACGCGAATGACACTCTTACCATTCGGCTTGAGTATCGGCGTAAATTTCAGGTCGGTTAGAAAGTACTGGCGATCAACGCCAGCCTTGATGAACTCTTCAGGAGAAGCCAGGTTCGGCAATACTTCATTGGAAGCCAGATCACGCACTTCCAACAACTCGATTTCAGCCACTAACGGCTGATTCAGCGCCGACTGCAGGGTTACTTCACCCAGCCCCAGCGCATGCGCCATACCGGAGGACAGTGCTGAAGCAGCTGCGATTGCCAGCACCAGTTTGCGAACCCGAACCATAGCGTTATCCCTTTTTATCTTTTTTCTCGGCATGCGAGAGGGTCTTGG
>JBFKAF010000156.1:0-7282 GCA_041621735.1 Pseudomonas sp. | reverse complement strand
GCGGCAATGATCGGCGTGCCCTCGGGCATGGCGATGTCCAGGGCGTAGCGGCCTTTCGGGGTGAAGTGGCTGTATTTACCGTTGGCGCCCTGACTCAGGCGAAACGGCCCCCCGCGCCAGGGCAGCGGATAGCGGTTCTGCGTCGGCAACAAACGCGGGTCGCCGAGGGCATAGCGCAGCTTGGGCGTGTAACTCAGGGGTTGGCTCGGGTCGCGTGCGGCCAGGGTGGCCAGGCGGATCTTGCTGCGCGGCGGCAACACCCAGGTGATCGGCTGGTCTGGCGCGCCGACGGCATTGCGCACCTGCTCCAGCTTCAGCTCGATCTGCACCGGCGCATACAGGTCGTTGCGCACCAGCAGGGTCTCGCCGGCGGCGTGCTTCTTGGTCTCCAGCTTCACCTGGTTATCCAGGCGCTCGACCATGCGGTCGCGGAACACGAACACCTGCGCGCCCGGCGCCGCCTGGTCGGTGTAGGTGACCACGCCGTTGGCATCGGTGTATTTGTAGATGGTCAAGGCAGCCGCGTGGCCGGCCACGGCCAACAAGCTGCAGAGTAGTATCAGGCGCCCTAGCATAAACACTCGGATCTTATAGTTTTTCGATATCCAGACTAGCAGCCCGCCCCACAGGGCGCGAGCCATTGCACTCAGGGTTGTGCGCCAGCTCGCGCACGGCCTGTTCGTCGGACCGAGTGACGCGCGAACACAGCCTCGGATTACCCCGCTGCACGGGCAGCCAGGCTAGGCGCCAGGGCTGAAATGCTTTTGCGCGGTACCGCGAGCGATCAAGCGCGACAGGTAGTCGAGTTTTTGCGGATCCTGATCGACGAAGCGCAGGGTCAGTTGCAGCCACTCGCTATCGGCTTTCGGCTCGAAGGCGGCAATGGCATGCAAGTAACCGTTGAGCCGCGCCACTTCGCCGCCCTCGCCTTGCTCCAGGTCGAGCACCGCGCTGTCCAATACCTGGGGCAGCTGTTCGCTGCGCTTGACCACTAGCTGCGCGTCCTTGAGGCTCAGCGCCTTGATCACGCAGGCCATGCTGCCGGAGGGCAAACGCAGCTGGCCCTGGCCGCGCCCGGACGGCGCTGCCCTGGCCATCGGCTGCGGTGCCGCCGACTGGGCACTGAAGGCGGCCGGGGCGACAGCGGCGGGCTTGATCACCTCGGCCTTGCCGCCGGTCAGGGCGGACAGCGAGTCATTGGCGAACGCCGCTGTCATTGTCTTGGGTGCGTTGCTCAGCACGCTTTGCAGCTTGCCCGCGCGACTCAAGGCCTTCTTCACCTTGGTCACCAACTGCTCGTTGGAGAAGGGCTTGCCGATAAAGTCGCTGACCCCGGCCTGAATCGCCTGCACCACGTTTTCCTTGTCGCCCCGGCTGGTGACCATGATGAAGGGCACGCTCTTCAAGCTATCCTGTTCGCGGCACCAGCTGAGCAGTTCGAGCCCGGTCATTTCCGGCATTTCCCAGTCGCAGAGAATCAGGTCGACGCTCTGCCGTGTCAGCATTTGCTGGGCTTTGCGGCCATTGATGGCTTCATCGATCTTTACTCCGGGGAAGTGATCGCGCAGACCCTTCTTCACCAGATCCCGGATAAAGGTTGCGTCGTCCACCACCAGCACGCTGACTTTGCTCATCGGCCACTCCCATACGAATGCGCCTAAGCATAATCGCCGCAAGCGGCCAATGGCCAACCCTAAAGCCGCGAAAAGCGGCTCAGGCGCTTGCCAACCAGCACTGCGCGACAGGCACAGAACCTAGGGTCGCGCCGCGCTGCAGCCCCCTATGCTGGCGAACGCGGTCCCGAGCCGAGCAATCGACCGAGGCCTTAGCGGTCCTTGCCTTTGCCTTGCACCTCTTCCTGCATGCGGGTCAGGCCGATGTGTTTCACGTCGGTGCCGCGCACCAGGTAGATCACCAGCTCGGCGATATTGCGCGCATGGTCGCCGATGCGTTCCAGCGAGCGCAGCGCCCAGATCACGTTGAGCACCCGGGAGATCGAGCGCGGGTCCTCCATCATGTAGGTAACCAGCTCGCGCAACGCGGTCTTGTACTCGCGGTCGACGGTCTTGTCGTACTGCGCCACCGAGAGCGCCAGGTCGGCGTCGAAGCGGGCGAAGGCGTCCAGCGCCTCCTGCACCATCTTGCGCACCTGGTCGCCGATGTGGCGGATTTCCACATAGCCGCGCGGCGCTTCGCCTTCCTCGCACAACAGAATCGCGCGCTTGGCGATCTTGGTCGCCTCGTCGCCGATGCGCTCGAGGTCGATCACCGACTTGGAGATGCTGATGATCAAGCGCAAATCGGAGGCCGCCGGCTGGCGACGGGCGAGGATGCGCACACACTCCTCGTCGATATTGCGCTCCATCTGGTTGATCTGGTCGTCGACTTCGCGCACCTGCTGGGCCAGGCCGGAGTCGGCATCGATCAACGAAGTGACCGCATCGTTGACCTGCTTCTCGACCAGGCCGCCCATCGCCAGGAAGTGGCTGCGCACCTCCTCCAGCTCGGCGTTGAACTGCTGGGAGATGTGATGGGTGAGGCTGTCTTTGTTGATCATGTGCGAACCCTTGATTTAACCGGATACATTTACTGTTAGGGATGGGCTTTGGCGGAGGGTGCTGGCCAAGGAGGCGGAACGCAGACAGTACATATCAGTACGGCAAGTTCCGCCGACACAGGCCAGCGCACTCCGACATGGCCATCAACCGTAGCGGCCGGTGATGTAGTCCTCGGTTTGCTTCTTCGCCGGGTTGGTGAACAACGCATCGGTATCGCCGAACTCGATCAGTTTGCCCATGTACATGAACGCGGTGTAGTCCGACACGCGCGCGGCCTGCTGCATGTTGTGGGTGACTATGACGATGGTGTACTTGGACTTGAGTTCGTAGATCAGCTCTTCGACCTTGAGCGTGGAGATCGGATCGAGGGCCGAGCAGGGTTCGTCGAGCAGCAGCACTTCCGGCTGCACCGCCACGGTTCGGGCGATGATCAGACGCTGCTGCTGACCGCCGGACAAACCCAAGGCTGAATCATGCAGACGATCCTTGACCTCGTCCCACAGCGCCGCGTTTCTCAGCGACAACTCCACCGCTTCGTCGAGCACACGCTTCTGGTTGATGCCCTGGATGCGCAACCCGTAGACCACGTTCTCGTAGATGCTCTTGGGGAACGGGTTGGGCTTCTGGAACACCATGCCGACGCGACGGCGCAATTCGGCAACGTCTTCGCCCTTACGGTAGATATTGCGGCCGTCGAGGTTGATCTCGCCTTCGACGCGGCAGCCATCGACCAGATCGTTCATCCGGTTGAAGGTGCGCAGCAGGGTCGACTTGCCGCAACCGGACGGGCCGATAAAGGCGGTCACGCGCTGCCTGGGGATGTTCATGCTGACGTCGAACAGCGCCTGCTTGTTACCGTAGAACAGGTTGAGACCGGGGACTTCCAGCGCCACGCTCTCTTCTGCCAGGTTCAGGCCCTGCTTCTCGCGGCCGAGGGCCGCCATGTTGATGCCGTGGGTGGGTGCTTGGTGCTGCATGGGATGCTCCCTACGCTAACAATTCGTTGTGCCCGCCCGCCGCCAGTAGGGCCGCGGGCATAACAGGATTAGTGATCCAGCGCCTTGTACTTCTCGCGCAGGTGGTTGCGGATATACACCGCACTGAAGTTGAGCAGCACGATCACCAGCACCAGCAACAGTGCGGTGGCGTATACCAGCGGTCGCGCGGCCTCGACGTTGGGGCTCTGGAAGCCGACGTCATAAATATGAAAGCCCAGGTGCATGATCTTCTGATCGAGGTGCAGGTAAGGATAGTTGCCGTCCAGTGGCAGGCTCGGGGCCAGCTTGACCACGCCCACCAGCATCAGCGGCGCCACCTCACCGGCGGCGCGGGCCACGGCGAGAATCAGACCGGTCATCATCGCCGGGCTGGCCATCGGCAGCACCACACGCCAGAGGGTCTCCACCTTGGTCGCCCCGAGGGCCAAAGAGCCTTCGCGTACGGCCCGCGGAATCCGCGCCAGGCCTTCCTCGGTGGCGACTATCACCACCGGCAGGGTGAGGATCGCCAGGGTCAGCGAGGCCCAGAGCAGGCCTGGCGTACCGAAGGTCGGCGCCGGCGCCGATTCCGGGAAGAACATGCGATCCAGCGAGCCACCCAGCACATAGACGAAGAAGCCCAAGCCGAACACGCCGTAGACGATCGCCGGCACGCCCGCCAGGTTGTTCACCGCGATGCGGATCACCCGGGTCAGCGGTCCCTGCTTGGCATACTCGCGCAGGTAGATGGCCGCCACCACGCCGAACGGGGTGACGATCACGGCCATGATCAGGGTCATCATCACGGTGCCGAAAATCGCCGGGAAGATACCGCCTTCGGTGTTGGCCTCACGCGGGTCGTCGCTGACGAACTCCCACAGCTTGGCGAAGTAGAAACCGAGTTTGTCGAACGTACCCATGGCGTTGGGCTGGAAGGCGCGCACCACCTTGCCCAGGCTCAGGGTGACTTCACGCCCTTCGACGGTCTTGAGCGTCACGCTGTCGCGGTTGAACGCCTGATTCAGCGCGATCAACTCGGTCTCCAGCACCTTGTACTCGGCGTCCCATACGGCGCGCTCGGCGTCCAGATCGGCCTGGGCGGCGGCATCCAGCTCGCCCTGCAACTCCAGCTTGCGGGTCTTCAGGCGAATCCGTTCAAGGCCGGAGTTGATCCGACCGATGTCCTTCTTCTCCAGGCGCACCAGCTTTTTGTGCAGCTGCTCGACCCGCGCGATGCGCTCTTGCAGCGCCGGCCAGCTGGCATCGCCTTCGGCCACCAGCACGCCGCCTTCCTTGACGTTGACCAGGTAACCGTAGAAGTTGCCCCACTCGCGACGCTCGAAAGCGGTGAGGTTCTCCGGGGTACGCTGGTTGCTCAGCCACTCACCGACCACCCAGGTGAAATCCGCGCCATAAATGTCACGGTTACCCACCTTGAACAACTCGCGGGTCATGAACTCGCCACCCTCGACGTCCACCGGCAAGCCGGACGCGGCCAGACGGGCGCGCGGGACTTCTTCGATCTGGGTGATCTCGCCAGCCATCACCTTGGCTTCCTGGCCCGGCACCCGGTAGTCGGCCTCAACGATATCTGCCGGCCAGAAATGGCCGAGACCGCGCACCGCGATGACCATCATCAGGCCCAGGGTCATGATCACGGCGATCGATACCGCGCCGGCATTCATCCAGATCCAGGGCGTACCGCTCTTGAACCAGGTTTTCAGGTTGTTCTGCTTCACGGACATATACCTTCCCAAACCTTAGAGCGAGGCGTACTTGACGCGCAGACGCTGGCGTACCAGCTCCGCCAGGGTGTTCATGACAAAGGTGAAACCGAGCAGCACCAGCGCCGAAAGGAACAGCACGCGGTAGTGGGTACCGCCAACTTCCGACTCGGGCATTTCCACCGCCACGTTGGCGGCCAGGGTACGCAGGCCCTCGAAGATGCTCATGTCCATGATCGCGGTGTTGCCGGTGGCCATCAGCACGATCATGGTTTCACCGACGGCGCGGCCCATGCCGATCATCACCGCCGAGAAGATGCCCGGACTGGCGGTGAGAATCACCACCCGGGTCAGGGTCTGCCAAGGCGTGGCGCCGAGCGCCAGGGAGCCGAAGGTCAGGCTCTTGGGCACGCTGAACACGGCGTCTTCGGCAATCGAGAAGATCGTCGGAATCACCGCGAAGCCCATGGCCAGGCCGACCACCAGGGCGTTGCGCTGATCGAAGGGAATGCCCAGATCATTGCTCAGCCACAGGCGCATATTGCCGTCGAACAGCCAGTTTTCCACATGCCCGCTCATGGCCAGCGACAGGTAGCCAACCAGCAGGATCACCGGAATCAGCAACGCCGATTCCCAGCCATCCGGCACGCTCAGGCGGATCGACTCGGGCAGGCGGCTCCACAGATAGCCGGCCAGCAGGATGCCGATCGGGGTGAAGATCAGCAGGCTGAAGATGCCCGGCAGATGCCCCTCCACATAGGGCGCGAGGAACAGGCCGGCGAAGAAGCCGAGGATCACCGTCGGCAGCGCTTCCATCAGCTCGATCACCGGTTTGACCTTGCGGCGCATGGCCGGAGCCATGAAGTAGGCGGTATAGAGTGCCGCGGCGATGGCCAGCGGGGCGGCCAGGAGCATGGCATAGAAGGCGGCTTTCAGCGTACCGAAGGCCAGCGGCGCGAGGCTCATCTTGGGCTCGTTATCGGTGCTGGCGGAAGTCGACTGCCAGACATAGCCGGGGGTGTCGTAGTTTTCGTACCAGACCTTGCCCCACAGCGAGCTCCAGGAAATTTCCGGGTGCGGGTTGTCGACCAGCAACCGCTGCAACTGGCCATCGGCCTCGACCAGTACACGGTTGGCCCGTGGCGACAGGGCGATCTGCGCCTGCCCCTTGGCCACCGGCTCGGTCAGCAGGGTGCGGTGCGCGGTGCTGTGGAAGATACCCAGGTTGCCCGCGGCATCCAGGGCGAAGAAGCCCTTGCGCCGTTCTTCAGGAAGAATCTGAATGATCGGGCTGCCGGCCAGCTGGAAGCTGCGAATCGAGGTGAGTTGGGCCTTGTCATCGTCCTGACGGACCATGAACCATTGCTGAATGGCACCACTGCTGTCACCGATCATCAAGGAGATGCCGCCGAGCAGCGAGGTGGCGTTGCTGACTTCCAGCTTGGCGTCGTTGAGCAGCTTGTAACGGCCATTGAGGCTGTTGTTGCGCATGTCGAAGACATCGGCGGTGTCGCGACCATTGATCACGTACAGCCAGAGATGACGCGGATCGATGATCAGTGCCTTGATCGGCTCGGCGATCTGCGGCAATGACACGCGCTCCTCGCTGAGGGTGACTTCGCCGGTCATCAGGTTATCTTCGCGCCCCAGGCTCAGCACATGCAGTTCGGTGCCGGTAGAGCCGGCGAGCATCAAGGTGCCGCCGTTCAAGCTGAGGCCGACGTGGTCGAGCTCGCGCCCCTGGCTATCGAGCTCGATCGGTGCCTCACCGAAGGGGTATTCGATGCTCGGACTGATGGTCTTCACATCGTTCGGATACGTGATCTTGTAGGCATGCTGGAACACCAGCACCTGTCCATTCGACAGGCCCAAGGCCACGCGGTTGCTGCCCGGCTGGTCCTGGCCGACCGCGACGATGCGCGCATCCGCCGGAATCGGCAGCTGCACGCGGCTCAGCGCCTGCATGTTCTTGGCATCGAAGAACTGCACCTGACCGCGTTGGTCCAGGCGCATGCCCATTTGG
>JBFKAF010000155.1:0-7304 GCA_041621735.1 Pseudomonas sp. | reverse complement strand
CTCAACGACGGCGCCGCCGCGGTGCTGCTGATGAGCGCGAACAAGGCCAAGGCCCTCGGCCTGCCGGTTCTCGCCCGGATCGCCGCTTACGCCAATGCCGGCGTCGACCCGGCGATCATGGGCATCGGCCCGGTCTCCGCCACCCGCCGCTGCCTGGCCAAGGCCGACTGGCGCCTGGAGCAACTGGAGCTGATCGAGGCCAACGAAGCCTTCGCCGCCCAGGCCCTGGCGGTCGGCCAGGAACTGGGCTGGGATGCCAGCAAGGTCAACGTCAACGGCGGCGCCATCGCCCTCGGCCACCCGATCGGCGCCTCCGGCTGCCGGGTACTGGTGACCCTGCTGCACGAGATGATCAAGCGCGACGCCAAGAAAGGCCTGGCCACCCTGTGCATCGGCGGCGGTCAGGGCGTGGCCCTGGCCATCGAGCGCTGACTTCACGCCCAGCACTCGCATTAGCAGCGTCGGCATCGCTTGCCGTAGTCGATCTACTGTCTGCGCGCCGCCTCCTTGCTACTACGAGCGCTGGACAAGAAGTCCTAACAGCTGAACGCCGACGCCGCTCCGAGAGCAGGCGCCGACGCTTTTCTTGCTAGACTGCGCGCCTCTCCCCTATTCCGAGCCATCGCGCATGCCTGCTCTCGACCAGGCGCTGCGCGCCGCCCTGCACAATCGCCAAGCCCTGCTGGATCAACTGCATCAACAAGGCACTGACTGCTACCGCCTGTTCCACGGCAGTCAGGAAGGTGCCGGCGGCCTGACCATAGACCGCTATGGCCCACAACTGCTGGTACAGAGTTTTCACCACAGTCTGCCCCGCGATGAGCTGCTACAGCTGGCCAAGCAGTGCGACCAAGCGCTGGGGGCGGCCTTATTACTGGTGTACAACGACCGCTCCCAGGTCAACTCGCGGATCGACCGCCAGGACCCAATCTACTCAGCCGAACCCGCCGCGCTGGCTGATTTGATTGGGCATGAATGGGGCCTCAACTATCGGGTGCGTGGCCGCCATCCCGGCCAGGACCCGCTGCTGTTTCTCGACCTGCGCAACGCCCGAGGCTGGGTCAAGGCGCACAGCGCCGGTAAACGCGTGCTCAATCTGTTCGCCTACACCTGCGGTATCGGCCTCAGCGCTGCAGCCGGCGGCGCGCGTGAGGTGCTCAACCTGGACTTCGCCGAGGGTAACCTGGCGGTCGGCCGCGAGAATGGCGCACTCAACCCCGAACTGACACCGATGCACTTCATCCAGTCGGACTATTTCCCGGCGATCCGGCAACTGGCCGGGCTGCCAATTGCCCAGCGCCGCGGGCAAAAGTTGCCCAGTTACCCGCGCGTGGAGCCGCAACAGTTCGATCTGGTGTTTCTCGACCCCCCCGCCTGGGCCAAGAGCGCCTTCGGCACCGTCGACTTGCTGCGCGACTACCAGAGCCTGCTCAAACCGGCACTGCTCGCCACCGCCGAGGATGGCGTGCTGATCTGCTGCAACAACCTGGCGAAAGTCGGCCTGGCCGACTGGCGCGAACAGGTGCTGCGCTGCGCCAGCAAACTCGGGCGCCCCGTGCGAGAGTGCCAGGTACTGGCGCCGGCCACGGATTTCCCTTCGTTCGACGGCCAGCCGCCGCTGAAGACCTTGATCCTGCATCTCTAAGCGCCGGCGACGCCCAGCAGAAACCGCGGGACGGAGAAGGAACTGGCGGCACATGCCATACTCCAAGGCACTTCTCATCGGGATAGATGACGCCTCGCCATGTACAAAGGAATGAAACGCGCCGCCGGCGCTCTGCTGATTGCCGCAGCCCTCTACAGCCTGCTCGGCTTCCTGATTCTGCCCGGCATCGCCTTGCGCCTGGCCAACCAGCAACTGGCCCTCTACACCACCGTGCCGGCCAAGCTCGAACGCCTGCAGCTCAACCCGTTCAGCCTGGAGCTCAGCCTCTGGGGCCTGCGCATCGGCGAGCTGGATCAGCCGCAAGTGGCCTTCGAGCGCCTGTACGGCAACCTGCAACTTGACAGCCTGTGGAGTGGCGCGCTGCACCTGGCCAATCTTGAGCTGGATCAAACCCGCAGCCAGGTGCTGCTCGACAAACAGGGCAGGCTCAATCTGGCGCAACTGTTCAAACTGCCCGAGCGCCCCGCGTCCGCACCGGACGAAACAGCAGGCGAGCCGTTCCCGCTGCGCATCGACCGAATCAAACTGGCCGGAGGCAAGCTGCACTTCGCGGATCGACGGCCGAGCGAGCCGATAGAGCTGATCTACGACGACCTCAACCTGGAACTGCAGCACCTCAGCACTTTGCCCGACGACAACGCCGAGATAACCCTGAACGCCAACGGCCCTCAAGTCGGCCGGCTGGACTGGCGTGGTCAAATCAGTTTGCGGCCGCTCAGCTCCAGCGGTCACCTGACTATCAGCCAAGGCCAACTAAAAAGCCTCTGGCCCTATGTACGCGACGCCGCCCCGCTGGCCTTGGAAAAAGGCCAGATCAGTCTGGCTACCGACTATCAATTGGATCTGGGTGACAAGCTGCAGTTGCTGCTGAGCAACGCTCAGGTACAAGTCAAAGCATTCGCCATTGCCGCACCGAGCGGCCGACCGCTGGTCGAACTGGCCAACCTGGAGATCAGCGACGCCCGCCTGGACCTGGCCAAGCAACAGGTGGTGGTGGGTAAAATCCGCAGCCAGCAGTTGGAGACCTGGGTGGCACGCGAGCGCGATGGCCAACTGGACTGGCAAACGCTGCTGCTACCGAGCGCGCAGGGGCGCACCTCGGCCGTCCAGGCGCCGCTAGAAACGTCAGCGCCAGCCAAACAGCAGAGTCCGGCAGCCAGTAAACCCTGGCAAGTGCTGCTGCAGGATGTGCAACTGCGTGATTACCGGGTTCATCTGGCCGACCGCCTGCCAGAGCAGGAGGTCAGGCTCGAACTCGGCCCGCTCAACCTCGACCTGCAGAACGTCGACAGCCTCGGCACCTCGCCCTTCAGCCTCAAACTGGACAGCGGCCTGGGTCAGCAGGGCCAGCTACAGGCCCAGGGTCAGGTACTGCTGAAGCCGATCTCCGCCACCTTGAACGTCAGTACGCGCGACATCGACTTGCGTCTGGCCCAGGCCTACCTCAGCCCTTTCCTGCGCCTAGAACTGCGCAGCGGCTTGCTCGGCAGCGATCTGGACGTCGACCTGAGCAGTACCGCGCCGCTGGCGTTCAGCGTCTCCGGCAAGGCCCAGATCAACCAGTTGCACACCCTCGACAGCATCAAGGAGCGCGACTTCGTGCGCTGGCAGCAGCTCAACCTGGACGGCCTGAGCTACCAACACGGCGACAGCCTGAGCATCGATCGCGTGCGCCTGAACCAACCCTATGCGCGTTTTATCATCAACGAAGACCTGACCACCAATGTCAGCGATCTGCTGATCACTCCACCGGTGACCGCCACCTCGACTGCAGCCACCACACCAGAGCCGACCAGCCAACCCCTGGCCATTCACATCGGCGAGGTGGTCATCGCCGATGGCTCGGCCAACTTCGCCGACTTCAGCCTGACGCCCGACTTCGCCACCGCCATTCAGCAGCTCAACGGGCGTATCGGCACCCTCGACAATCGCAGTTCCAAGCCCGCCAAAGTGGATATCGCCGGCAAGATCGACCG
The DNA here is from genome assembly GCA_041621735.1 of Pseudomonas sp. Lineage (GTDB taxonomy): Bacteria > Pseudomonadota > Gammaproteobacteria > Pseudomonadales > Pseudomonadaceae > Aquipseudomonas. The sequence continues at coordinate 3,662 of JBFKAF010000155.1, read as the reverse complement.
CTACGCGCCCGTCAGCGTCAAGGGCAGCCTCAACCCCTTTGACCCGCTGCAGAGCCTGGACATCATCACCCAGTTCAAGCAAGTCGAGCTGACGACCCTGACCCCTTACTCGGGTAAGTTTGCCGGCTACCGGATTCGCAAGGGCCGGCTCAATCTGGACCTGCATTACCGCATCAGCAAAGGCCAGCTCAATGCGCAGAACAGTGTGCTGGTCGAACAATTACAGCTAGGCGAACGAGTCGACAGCCCCAGCGCAGTCGACCTACCCATACGCCTGGCGGTCGCCCTGCTCAAGGACAGCGAAGGCAAGATCGCCATCCAGCTGCCGGTTAAGGGCGACCTCAACAATCCCCAGTTCAGCGTCATGCCGATCGTCTGGAAAACCCTCCGCGGCCTGGTGCTACGGGCGGCCCAAGCACCCTTCAAGTTCATTGCAGGCCTGGTCGGCGGCTCGCAAACGGACCTGAGTAGCGTGCCGTTCGCCGCCGGCAGTGCAGAGCTCGACACGGCTGCACAGGCCGCCCTGGGCACCCTGGCCAAGGCGTTGCAACAACGCCCGGCGCTGCGCCTGGAAGTCGAAGGCACCAGCTCACCACTTAGCGACGGCCCACCACTGGCCGAACAGCGCCTAGATCGCGAATACCAGTACAGTTATTACAAAATCCTCCAGCGTCGTGGCGCCTCGGTACCGGCCGAGGCCAGCCTGCTGCAGGTGCCGGAAGAAGAAAAAGCCGCGCTGCTCGAAGGCATCTACCGCACCCGTCTGAAACAACAACCGCCCGCCGAGTGGGCCCAACTGGAAGCCGAACAACGCGCCGCCCAGTTGCGCAATGCCGTGCTGCAGTTCTGGGCACAGAGCAAATTACTGCCGCGTCGGCTGGCCCAGGCCCGAGCCGCCTCGATCAAGGAGTTCCTGGTCGACCGAGGCGGCCTGCCCAACGAGCGCATCTACCTGCTGGACGTCAGCCTCGATCCTGCACCTGCGGGTGGTAAGGTGAACACCGCGCTGCACCTCGATAGCCAATGAACGGGAGCCGATGATGCGTATTCACCTGCTCGGCCTGGCGTTACTCCTCAGTTACAACGCCAGCGCACAGGCCGACACCCTGCGCTGCGGCAGTCAACTGGTGAGTGTGGGCGACCGCGCCTACGAAGTGCAGCAGAAATGCGGCGAGCCGGCCTCCCGCGATCTGCTCGGCTACACCCTAGGGCCCTACGAGCGGCGGGAGTTCAAGATAGAAGAATGGATCTATGGCCCGAGCAATGGCGTGCTGACCATCCTCACCTTCGAGGGCAATCGGCTGACCCGTATCGAGCGACGACGCAATCACTGACAGGCCCGGATCAGGCGGTGTAGGCTGTGGCTTCCCTCATCGGCTTTAGGAGACGCCCTGGTGAAGTATCTGTTGCTCTCCCTGCTGCTCACCAGCGCCGCCGAAGCTGCGACGCTACGCTGCGGCAGCGCATTAATTAGCGGTGGCGACCCCAGCAGCGAAGTGCTCAGTAAATGCGGCGAGCCACTCAGTCGTGATTTTCTCGGTTACCGCGAAGTGCTCGACGCCTATGGCTTTCGCAACGAAGTCACGGTCGAGGAATGGACCTATGGCCCGCGTAATGGCATGTATCACTTCCTGCGCTTCGAGGGTAACCGACTGATCAGGATCGACAGCAAGCGCGGCAACTGAGGTCGGCCACCCTCGTCGGCGAGGCTCTCCTCCCAGTCAAGCAGCTAGGCCGCAGACGACATCTGCGCTGTCTAAGTACGCCGCTGCAACTGTCCAGCTCTGCCAAGCAACCAAGCGTGACAACCTTACTGAGCAAGGCTCGGCACAAACACAAAAGCCCCGCGAGCAATACTCGCGGGGCTTTTTAGCGCAGGCGTTTACAGCTTGCTGCTGAAGTCGCGTACTTCCTGCTGGGCCTTTTCCTTGGTCCAGCCATAGCGCTCCTGCAGCTTGCCAGCCAAATACTCACTATGGCCTTCGGCAACATCCAGATCGTCATCGGTCAGGTTGCCCCAACGCTCCTTGATCCGGCCACTGACCTGCTTCCACTTACCCTTGATCACATCGGCATTCATGCTGTTGTCCTCCTTGGATGACGTCAGCCCCGAACAGGCCTGACGTATAACGCCACACTTAGTTGGCGGATTTCAGGCCGTCGGCAGATACGTCAGTGACGCCCTTGATCTCCTTGGCCTTGGCAATCGCCAGGTCACGCTCGGCATCGCTGGCGACCACGCCAGAGAGCGCGACCACGCCTTGATTGGTTTCCACTTTGATATCCATGCCGCTGAGGTTGTCATCGGCCAGGAAAGTCGACTTCACCTTGCTGGTGATCCAGGTATCGGACACCGCTTCTTCAGCCTTATCCATCGTATTGCCCGCCAGCAGCGTAGGCTGCACAGCAGTGCTGCTGCCAGCGAAGGCGCTACCGGCCAACGCCAGGCTGAGGGCGGTCGCAGTGATTGCGGCATAAGCAAACTTGTTGATTGACTGTTTCATGGCTATCGACTCCTGTACGTTTCAGTACTGTCTGCGAGCCAGTTCCCGGCTGCAGTCTCGAAAGTACTGTCGCAAGCCCTGTGCCAATCCAATAAACACTATTAACCTAATACTTATCAATGACTTATAAAAACACAAAGATTGCACTGCTCATGCAAACTGCATGTTCGCGCGAATTGCCTCAGGCAAATTGCACGAGGCAAAAGGCCATCAAGGGTGAATGAGTCGCCTAGCCAAAAGAGCACAACTGCTGGCCTCGGCGAAGCATCATTGAAGCGCCTATATCGCCAGCATCCGGTAGAGCCCCGACAGGAACAGGTAGCGCGCCGCCATCAGTGGCCGTGCCGCCTAGCCTGGAGGGTTTGTGTAGCGGCATAGGCGAGCGGCCCCTCCACAGACAGCCTCAAATCCCTGTTCAGGCGCTGGGGGGCCATGCCCTCGGTTCTCGCTGCCACCCATAACGGCAGCGCCCCCGGTTCAACCCTGACTGCACTGCCGCGGCTGCTCATAACCCAACAAAAAAGGGTCCCCGAAGGAACCCTTTTTTCTTAACCTGAAGTACAGACGCTGTTACACGCCTGAGGCTTCGGCCGCCGCTACATCTTTGATCGACAGTTTGATACGGCCGCGGTTGTCCACGTCCAGTACCAGAACCTTCACTTCCTGGCCTTCTTTGAGGATATCGGTGACCTTCTCGACGCGCTGATCGCTCAGCATCGAGATGTGCACCAGACCGTCCTTGCCCGGCAGGATGTTGACGAAGGCGCCGAAGTCGACGATGCGCTCAACCTTACCCACGTAGATCTTGCCGATTTCGGCTTCTGCGGTGATACCCAGAACGCGCTGGCGTGCTGCCTCGGCCGCTTCCTTGGTTTCGCCGAAGATCTTGATGGTGCCGTCGTCTTCGATATCGATCGAAGCCTTGGTCTCTTCGCAGATGGCACGGATGGTCGCGCCACCCTTGCCGATCACGTCGCGAATCTTGTCCTGATCGATCTTCATCGCGATCATGGTCGGGGCGTTGGCCGACAGCTCGGTACGCGACTGGGCAAGCACCTGGTTCATCTGGCCGAGGATATTCAGGCGCGCTTCCAGGGCCTGGCCCAGAGCGATTTCCATGATTTCTTCGGTGATGCCCTGGATCTTGATATCCATCTG
>JBFKAF010000154.1:0-7309 GCA_041621735.1 Pseudomonas sp. | reverse complement strand
CGTCGACCTGCTGACCGAACAGGCTGCAGCCGTTGTGCGTTATCAGGGCGGTCACAATGCCGGCCATACCCTGGTGATCAACGGTGAAAAAACCGTTCTGCACCTGATTCCCTCGGGCATCCTGCGTGAAAACGTCCAGTGCCTGATCGGTAATGGCGTGGTGGTCGCGCCCGATGCACTGATGCGCGAGATCATCAAACTGGAAGAGAAAGGTGTGCCGGTGCGCGAGCGCCTGCGTATCAGCCCTTCTTGCCCGCTGATCCTGTCCTATCACGTCGCCCTCGATCAGGCGCGCGAGAAGGCCCGTGGCGACGCTAAGATCGGCACCACCGGTCGCGGCATTGGCCCGGCGTACGAGGACAAGGTTGCCCGTCGCGGGCTGCGCATCGGCGATCTGTTCCACCGCGAACGTTTTGCCGCCAAGCTCGGGGAGTTGCTGGATTACCACAACTTCGTGCTGCAGAACTATTACAAGGAGCCGGTCATCGACTTCCAGAAAACTCTGGATGAATGCATGGAGTACGCCGAGCTGCTCAAGCCGATGATGGCTGATGTCACCGCGGTGCTGCATGACCTGCGCCGTGCGGAAAAAGACATCATGTTCGAGGGGGCCCAGGGCTCGCTGCTGGACATCGATCACGGCACCTATCCGTACGTCACCAGCTCCAATACCACTGCTGGCGGTATCGCCACGGGTTCGGGTTTTGGTCCGCTGTACCTGGATTACATTCTCGGTATCACCAAGGCCTACACCACGCGCGTCGGCTCGGGTCCATTCCCTACCGAGCTGTTCGATGAGACCGGTGCTTTTCTCGCCAAGCGTGGCCATGAGTTCGGCGCCACCACCGGCCGCGCCCGCCGTTGCGGCTGGTTCGATGCGGTGATCCTGCGTCGCGCCATCGAGATCAACAGCATCTCCGGTCTGTGCCTGACCAAGCTCGATGTGCTCGACGGCCTGGAAAGCATCCGCATCTGTGTCGGTTACAAGGACCAGAACGGCGATGTGCTGGTCGATGCGCCGACCGATGCCGACAGCTACCTGGGTTTGCAGCCGGTGTATGAAGAGGTGCCGGGTTGGAGCGAGTCGACGCTGGGCGCCAAGAGCCTGGACGACTTGCCGGCTGCTGCGCGTGCCTATATCAAGCGTGTGGAAGAGTTGGTGGGCGCGCCAATCGATATCGTCTCCACTGGTCCGGATCGCGAGGAAACCATCGTATTGCGTCACCCGTTTGCCTGATCGATAGTGAGTTGCACGACAAAGGGTCGCCATGAGCGACCCTTTGTCGTTTTCTGGCAGCGGCACGTCATTCGTTGTGGGGTGGGGCTTAATAAATCCTTGAGTCCGCCGTTATAGCTCATACGGTCGTTAGGAGTATTCGCAGTGTCTGCCATTCTTTCTTTGTTGCGCAGTCGTTTGCTGCGCCCAGTTTTCCTGGCGCTGGGTGTCGCATTGCTGGCTCAGGTGCTTGTTGCGGTGGCGCTGACGCGTGGAACGGTCGCGACCTTGGTGGCTGACTTGGGCGCAGGATTGCGAGCCGATACCCAGCGCCTGGCGGAAGAGTTGGGTTTGGCCGGGCGGGAGGTGCAGGGCGGTCTTGAGGGCCTTTCCGTGCGTACCCAGGCGCAGCTGGCGGAAGGTCTCTCGGCGCGTCTGTCGGAGGAGCAGGCACAGTTGCGTGGGGTGCTGGAGGCTAACCTCAAAAGCTCGGCGGACGATCTGGCGCAGCTGCTCGCGGCCGTCGCACCCAAGGCGGTCTGGGATAACGATGCGCCGGCGTTGACCGAGTTGGTGCGGGTGGCTCATCGCAATCCGGCGGTGTTGTTTGCCGTGTATTTCGATGCCGAGGGCAAGCGTCTGACGCGGCACCTGAATCGCCAGGATGCGCGGGTGAAGGCGCTGCAGGCCAAGGGTGAGGGGCGCGGTGCACTGGCCAAGGTGCTTCAGGCAGCTTCCGCGGACCCCGGTGTCTATCTCGCTGAGGCGCCGATCAGTCCGATGGGAGAAGAGATCGGTAGGGTGCTGCTGGGCGTCTCGACGGTCGCTGTGGATGAGGAGTTGGCGACGCTGGATCGGCGTTTTGCGGCGTTGATCGATGGTAGTGGTCGGTTAGTGTCCGAGAGTCTGAGTGGGGCGGCGGCGGACAGTGGTGCGGCCTTGGCGGCGCGGTTGAATGCGGCGCGCGAGGCGGCCGGCGGTATGGAGCAAAGCAGTCGGGCGGTGGTGGAACGCGCAGCCGCGGACTTGCGTTGGAATATCAGCCTGGGCTTGGCGCTGGTCGGCTTGGGTATCTTGCTGATATTGGCGCTGGTGCTGGGGCGGCGGGTGGTCAGCAAGCTGCATACGCTGATTGCGGTGTTGAATGACTGGGCGGCTGGCGAGGGTGATTTGACGCGTCGGGTTGAGCTGGATAGCCGGGATGAAATCGGCGACATGGCGGCGGCAGTCAATCGTTTCGTGGCCAAGCTGCATCCTATCGTGCGTGAGGCGGGCGAGGTGGCGGTGCGCACGGGGCATGAAATTGCTCATCTGGCTTCGCGTAGCGCGGCGGCCGAAGCCGCGGCCGGGCGCCAGCGCGACGAAGTGGCTGGCAGTCTGCAGGATCTGGCGCTGATGGCGGATGAGGCGCAGGCGGAAAGCCAGGCCATGCAGGAGGCATTGCAGCGGGTGGCGGCGATCCGTCAGGCCGCTCAAGACAATGCGGCCATTGCGCTGCGGGTGGGTGGTTCAATCGAGGAGTTGGTGCTGCGCGTCGAAACCGGTACTGCGGTGATTGAGCGGCTGGCGCGGCAAAGCGAGCAGATCGAGGTGGTGTTGACGGTGATCCATGGCATCGCCGAGCAAACCAACCTGCTGGCGCTCAACGCGGCCATTGAGGCGGCGCGGGCGGGCGAGAGCGGTCGCGGTTTTGCCGTGGTGGCCGACGAGGTGCGTGCGCTGGCGAGTAAGACCCAGCAATCGACTGGGGATATTCAGGCGCATGTCGAGGCGTTGCAGAAGGGCGCGCGGGAGGCGGTTGCCGCCATAGGTCAGGCGGCGCAGCAGGCTGATCAGGGGTTGGCGGCGTTGCGTGAAAGCGATCTGGTGCAGCAGTCCGTTCAGGCGGCGGTGGAGGAAGTGCATGGGGCTATCAATACCGCGACTCTGGCGGCGGCTCATCAGGCTGAGGGCGCGGGAGCGGTGCGTGGGCGGGTCGAGGTGATTCATGCCGAGGCGCAGCGTGCGGCCGAGGCGGTGGCGGCGACTGCGAGTAGCGGTCGGGAGCTGGATGGTCTGGCCGCACAGTTAAAGGCCAGTCTGGGTCAGTTTCGCGTTTAGCTGTTGAGCGCGTGTAGGCTCGGCGGCAACGCCTGCGCCGGGCCTGCTGTGTCAGTTGGTGCGCTGTGGTGTGTCGCTGTGATAAATAGCCGATTCGCGGGCAATAAAAAACCGAGCGCTTGGCTCGGTTTTTTGAATTGGTGCCCAGGAGAAGACTCGAACTTCCACGACCGTAAGGTCACCAGCACCTGAAGCTGGCGTGTCTACCAATTTCACCACCTGGGCGTCGATTGCAAATTATGTTCGTTTGCTATCAACTACAACAACGTTTGTCGTCGTTGTGGCGCGCATAATACGGATCGACTTTTTACTTGTAAACCCCTGTGGTTAAAAAATTTTATTCCGTGTGCCGGGCTGACCCAAGCAGTGGTTTCGCGCTTCAATAGGCACATGGAAAACCGACTTTATATAGAAAAGGTGAACTTTCTCTAATGGCCGATTGGCAATCCCTCGATCCCGAGGCCGCTCGTGAAGCGGAAAAATATGAAAACCCCATCCCGAGTCGCGAGCTGATTTTGCAACACCTCGCCGAGCGCGGTTCTCCTGCGAATCGCGAACAGCTGGTCGAAGAGCTCGGCTTGATCAGCGAAGAACAGATCGAAGCCTTGCGTCGCCGCTTGCGCGCTATGGAGCGCGACGGTCAATTGATTTACACCCGGCGCGGCACTTATGCCCCGGTGGACAAGCTCGATCTGATTCTCGGGCGCGTCAGTGGCCATCGCGACGGTTTTGGCTTTTTGGTTCCCGACGATGGCAGTGATGATCTGTTCCTCAGTCCGGCGCAGATGCGTCTGGTATTCGATAGCGACCGGGCTTTGGCGCGAGTTTCTGGACTCGATCGGCGCGGTCGTCGCGAGGGGGCGATTGTCGAGGTAATCTCCCGTGGTCATGAGAGCATCGTCGGTCGCTATTACGAGGAGAGCGGAATTGGCTTCGTGGTTGCCGACAACCCGAAGATCCAGCAGGAAGTGCTGGTGACGCCTGGCCGCAACAACGGAGCCAAGCAGGGACAGTTCGTCGAGGTGAAAATCACTCACTGGCCGACCCCGCGCTTCCAGCCGCAGGGCGATGTGCTCGAGGTGGTCGGCAACTACATGGCGCCGGGCATGGAGATCGACGTGGCGTTGCGCAGCTATGACCTGCCGCATGTGTGGCCCGAGGCGGTGGTCAAGGAGGCGCGCAAGCTCAAGCCGGAAGTCGAGGAGAAGGACAAGGAGCGGCGCGTCGACTTGCGGCACCTGCCCTTCGTCACCATCGATGGTGAGGATGCCCGCGACTTTGACGATGCGGTGTATTGCGAGAAGAGCGGCGGTAGCTGGCGGCTGTTTTCGGGCGGCTGGAAGCTCTACGTGGCCATTGCCGATGTCTCGCATTACGTGAAAATCGGCTCGGCGCTGGATGACGAGGCGCAGGTGCGTGGCAACTCGGTGTATTTCCCCGAGCGGGTCATTCCGATGTTGCCGGAGGAGTTGTCCAACGGCCTGTGCTCGCTCAATCCGCAGGTGGATAGGCTGGCCATGGTCTGCGAGATGACCATCTCGAAGACCGGCAAGATGACCGACTATCAATTCTATGAGGCGGTGATCCATTCCCATGCACGACTGACCTACAACAAGGTCAGTGCCATGCTCGAGCAGCCGAAGAGCACTGAAGGCAAGGCGTTGCGCGGCGAGTACAGCGAGGTGTTGCCGCATCTCAAGCAGCTCTATTCGCTGTATCAGGTGTTGCTGTCTGCGCGACATGAGCGCGGCGCCATCGATTTCGAGACCCAGGAAACGCGGATCATCTTCGGTGCCGATCGCAAGATTGCCGAGATTCGACCGACTCAGCGTAACGATGCGCACAAGTTGATCGAGGAGTGCATGCTGGCAGCCAACGTGGCCACCGCGGCGTTCATGCAGAAGCATGAGATCCCGGCGCTGTATCGCGTGCACGACGGTCCGCCGCCCGAGCGCCTGGAGAAGCTCAAGGCGTTTCTCGCCGAATTGGGCTTGTCGCTGCACCGCGGTAAAGCCAAAGAAGGTCCATCGCCCAAGGATTACCAGGCTCTACTGGAGACTATTCGCGAGCGCCCGGATTACCATCTGATTCAGACGGTAATGCTGCGCTCGCTCAGTCAGGCGGTGTACAGCGCCGACAATCAGGGCCACTTCGGTCTGAACTACGAAGCCTATGCCCACTTCACCTCGCCGATTCGGCGCTACCCGGATTTGCTGATCCATCGGGCGATTCGCAGTGTGATCCGTTCCAAGCGCGACACGCCGCATGTGCAGCGCGCTGGTGCCGCGAGCATGCCGAAGGCACGCATTTATCCGTACGACGAGCCGGCGCTTGAGCAGCTCGGCGAGCAGTGTTCGATGTCCGAGCGGCGCGCCGATGAGGCGACTCGCGACGTGGTGAACTGGCTGAAGTGCGAGTTCATGAAGGATCGTGTCGGCGAAACCTTCCCTGGGGTGATCACTGCGGTTACCGGTTTTGGTCTGTTCGTCGAGCTGAAGGACATCTACGTCGAAGGCCTAGTCCACGTCACCGCGCTGCCGGGCGATTACTATCACTTCGACCCTGTGCATCACCGCCTCGCGGGCGAGCGCAGTGGCCGTAGCTTCCGGCTGGGCGACAGTGTCGAGGTCAAGGTCATGCGCGTGGACCTGGATGAGCGCAAGATCGATTTCGAGATGGCGCAGAGCGTGATCGATGCCCCGATCGGCCGCAAAGGCCGGGGTGTCGAGCCGGCGGCCAAGACGGGTCGTGCGCGGGCAGGCAAGGCCACTGCGGCCAAGGGTGACCCGCACTACGGTAATGTCGATGTGAGGAAGAGTCGCGAGGTCAAGCAGGCGTTGCTCGCCGAGTCCAAGGGTAAGGGGCGTGGCGGCAAGGGCGAGGCGACTAAGCCGGCGGCTAAAGACGCCAAGCCGAGCAAGCACCGCAAGGGGGCTGGCAAGGCCGGCGCAGCCTCTACCGGCAGCACGGGTGGTCCGCGTAAACGTAAGGCGAAATCATGAGTCAGTTGGAAAAAATCTATGGCCTGCATGCCGTAGAGGCGCTGTTGCGTCACCATCCGAAGCGGGTCAAACAGGTGTGGCTGGCCGAGGGGCGTAATGACCCGCGGGTGCAGACCTTGGTCGAGTTGGCAGCGCAGGCGCGGGTGTCGGTCGGGCAGTGTGAGCGGCGTGAGATGGATGCCTGGACCGAAGGTGTGCACCAGGGTGTGGTGGCCGATGTTACGCCGAGCCAGGTGTGGGGCGAGGCGATGCTCGAAGAGCTGCTCGATCGTGCCGAAGGGCCACCGCTGTTATTGGTGCTGGACGGCGTGACCGACCCGCACAATCTCGGCGCCTGCCTGCGTACCGCCGATGCGGCCGGGGCGCTGGCGGTGATCGTGCCGAAAGACAAGTCCGCCACGCTCAACGCCACCGTGCGCAAGGTCGCCTGTGGAGCGGCGGAAGTCATACCGTTGGTGGCGGTGACCAACCTGGCACGCAGCCTGGAGAAACTCCAGCAGCGTGGCCTGTGGGTGGTTGGCACGGCGGGCGAGGCCGAGCTGGAGCTGTATCAGCAGGACCTGACCGGACCGACAGTGCTGATCATGGGCGCCGAAGGCAAGGGCATGCGTAGGCTGACCCGCGAGCACTGTGATTATCTGGTCAAGCTGCCAATGGCCGGCAGCGTCAGCAGTCTCAATGTCTCGGTGGCCACCGGGGTCTGCCTGTTCGAGGCTCTGCGTCAGCGCCAGGGCAAAGTGCGCGGCTGATACGGGCTGCTCCCCGGCTCGAGAGCGCGTAGCTCGGTAGGGTTGTCTGCTGGGTGTCGCGGTTTACGAGCCGGTCTGGAATCTGGCCGGCTGTTCAAATAATCACCAGTTCACCTTGCGCGGGGTAGGGGGCTTCTCTAGAATGGCGCCCCTTGCCGCGACGGCAGGTGCTTTTGTGCCCTCCGTCCGGCAAGACCAACAGTGTCATTCACTCCTTGTCTGACCACAGCAAGTGGCAGGCT
>JBFKAF010000153.1:0-7355 GCA_041621735.1 Pseudomonas sp. | reverse complement strand
GATAGTGCCGGCTATGTCGCTGAAGACATAGCCGGCATACAACAGCCTGCCATCTGCTTCGCGCCGGCGTTGACATCAACACGATCCGGGGATGGCTTGGGCACGCTTCGCTGGACACCGCCAATGTTTACGCCGAGATCGACCTGGAGATGAAGGCCAACGCGCTGGCTAAGTGCGACATCGGTGACGACCGTCAGCCGGTTCGACGTTGGCACGAACCGGGTCTGATGGCCTTCCTGCGCACGCTTTAGCTTCCAAGTTATGTGGCGTTCCGCTCGACGCGATCGTGGTCGCAACAGGTCCGCAAGCGGGATGGCCACATAACAGCCTGGGCCACATTACGCATAAAATGTGGCTGAGCACATTTGATGCGGTAGTCCCGCACGTACGGATCTGTGCGGGGGGGGCGGCAGGTAACTGCCGTCCCTACCGCGACCGGCTGGAAGACGCCATACGAAGTACAAACAGGGGTGAGTGTTGCACTTATGCGTTGAATTCAGGGGGTATTTGGCGACTGCCAACTTACCTGCTTCCCTGTCTGTCAACTCTCTCTTTCTTACGATCCCGCGAAGAACCAAAAAAGCTCGACAGAGGGTGCGGTCGTTGTAGGTCAGGCGGATCGGCACCGCCGGCTCGGCTGGAGTATCGCACAGCACCGCCTATACGAGCTGCCAGTTGATGAGCTTCCCCCGTTGCCAGCCAGGGTGCAAGCGGGCTGCGTAAGATCACTGCCGACCGTATTGATCAGCTCGGATTTCTTCTCAATCCGAAAACAGGTCAAACATCAGTTGCCGCAACCAGATATTGGCGAGGTCCTTTTGGTATTTCGCATGCCAGAACATGTTGATGGCGATTTCTGGCAAGGCGACTGGGTGCGGCAAGGCGCTCAGGCCGAAGGGCTCCACGCAGCAGTCGGCGAAACGTATCGGCACAGTGGCGAGCAGCTCGGTGCGCTGGAGTATGTGGCCAACGGCGACGAAGTGCGGCACCTCCAGGCGGATGTCGCGCCGGATGCCGGCCCGCGCCATGTATGTGTCCACCTCGCCGTGGCCTGTGCCAGCGGCGATGACACGCACGTGGCCGTAGGAACAGAAGCGCTCCAGAGTCAGGGGTTCGCGGGTGGCCGGATGGCCCTTGCGACACAGGCACACGTAGTGATTGTGGAGCAGCCGGCGCTGGAAGAAGCCAGCCTGCAGATCGGGCAGCAGGCCCACGGCCAGGTCCACTGTGCCGTTCTGCAAGGCTTGCATCAGGCTCATCGAACTGTCGCGCACGGTGCTGATCGCGCAATTGGGGGCTTGGAGAGTAAGCGCATCCATCAGCCGCGGCATGAAGTAGATCTCGCCGATGTCGGTCATGGCCAGGGTGAAGGTTCGCTCGCTGGTCAGCGGATCGAAGCGCTCATGGTGCTGTAGGGCTTCGCGCAGGGCGTGCATGGCCAAGGCGACGGGCTCGGCCAGGTTCGCGGCGTAGGGTGTGGGTTCCATACCCTGGTGGGTGCGCACGAAGAGTGGGTCCTGTAACGCGGTGCGCAGGCGTTTCAGCGCATTGCTCACGGCAGGCTGGGTCAGGCCCAGGCTCTCCGCAGTGGTAGAGACGCGTCTGTCGGCCAGCAGCTGGTTGAACACCACCAGCAGGTTTAAATCCAGGTCACGCAGTTCCATGGAGCCTCGCTCGGGTTATTGCCGGCGCCCCGCCGGGCGGGCAGTAATATTCATGGTGATAATATATTGTATGGAGGTTGGTGTCTTTATCAATATTATTTGCTCCGTTATGGTTATTAGCAAGTCAACTATAAAACCATCACGAGTACCAGCATGAAAAACAATAAACCTGGCTTGCGCATCGGTATCATCGGCGGCGGAATTTCCGGCGTTGCCTTAGCTCTGGATCTCTGCCGCTACTCCCATCTCCAAGTACAGCTGTTCGAGTCCGCGCCGGCTTTCGGTGAGGTCGGTGCCGGCGTGTCCTTTGGCCCCAACGCGGTGCGCGCCATTGTCGGCCTGGGCTTGGGCGAGGCCTACCTGCAGGTCGCCGACCGTACCTCGGAGCCCTGGGAGGACGTGTGGTTCGAGTGGCGGCGCGGCAGCGATGCCAGCTATCTGGGAGCCACCATCGCTCCGGGCGTGGGTCAGTCCTCGGTACACCGGGCGGATTTCCTCGATGCCCTAGTAACTCACCTCCCAGAAGGTATCGCCCAATTCAGGAAGCGCGCCACCCAGGTCGAGCAAAAGGGTGGCGAAGTGCAAGTGCTATTCGCCGACGGCACAGAGCACCGCTGCGACCTTCTTATCGGTGCCGACGGAATCAAGTCAGCGCTGCGTAGCCATGTGCTGGAAGGTCAGGGGCTGGCCCCACAGGTGCCGCGCTTCAGTGGCACCTGCGCCTATCGGGGGATGGTCGACAGCCTGCACCTGCGCGAAGCCTATCGAGCCCAGGGCATCGACGAGCACTTGGTGGACGTGCCGCAGATGTACCTAGGGCTCGACGGCCATATCCTCACTTTTCCGGTGAGAAATGGCCGCATCATCAACGTGGTGGCCTTCATTTCCGACCGTAGCGAGCCGAAGCCGACCTGGCCCGCGGATGCCCCTTGGGTGCGCGAGGTGAGCCAGCGCGAGATGCTCGATGCCTTCGCGGGTTGGGGTGATGCCGCGCGCGCCCTGCTGGAGTGCATCCCGGCACCAACTCTCTGGGCACTGCATGACCTGGCGGAGCTGCCGGGCTACGTACACGGTCGGGCCGTCCTGATCGGCGACGCAGCTCACGCCATGCTGCCGCACCAAGGCGCCGGTGCCGCCCAAGGGCTTGAGGACGCCTACTTCCTCGCCCGCCTGTTGGGCGATACCCAGGTCGATGCCGGCAACCTCGCCGAGCTGCTTGAAGCCTACGACGACCTGCGCCGCCCTCGTGCCTGTCGCGTGCAGCGAACCTCCCGGGAGACCGGCGAGTTATACGAGTTTCGCGACCCCGTCGTCGGTGGGAACGAGCAGCTGCTGGGGGAAAATCTGGCGACCCGCTTCGACTGGCTGTGGAGCCACGACCTCGACACCGACCTGGCCGAGGCCCGTGCGCGCCTGGGTTGGGAAAATGGTAGCCGGGGTGCGCTACGTCAAGGGTGACAACGTTGACACCGGTCGCGGATTCGAGGGCAAACAATTCGATTGCGTCCTGGACATCGGCTATGTGGTGCAGAGGGGCTCGCTTAAGGGTCTGAGCGTCAGGGGTGGAATGTCACTGCGGGTTCCAACCACCAGGCCGACGTCGATGAGAACCGCTTGATCTTTAACTACACGTGGAAGCTGATCTAAGCATGGGCAGCCTACCGACCCTAGCGTCAGTGGGCCGCAACCACAACGGCAGCCTAATATAGTTTTCCTTGCGTGCTGCGTCGCAGAGCGTCGCTGGAGGTGACAATGCACAACAATAACAAGATGCCTTGCTCGTTCCGTTCCACCTTCACCGTCAGTGCTCTGGCATTGGCCCTCAGCATTTCCCTGGCAAGGGCGGTCAAGGCGGCCGAACCGATCAAGATTGGTCTTTTGATGTCCTATATCGGCACCTTCGCGGCCCCCAGTGAAGCTACTCCGGTTCTGCCTGGGTTGAACGGAGGGAGACATGTCAGAGGCCTTTGAAATCACTGTGCAGCCTGGTGGAGAGCGCTTTGCCTGTCAGCCGCAGCAATCAGCGTTGCGTGCAATGGAGACGCAGGGCAAGCACTGCTTACCGGTGGGCTGTCGCGGCGGCGGTTGTGGCTTGTGCAAGGTGAGGGTGCTTTCCGGTGACTACGAGTGCGGGCGCGTGAGCTGCAAGCACCTGCCGGTAGAAGCCCGCGAACAAGGCTACGCCTTGGCCTGCCGACTGTTTGCCCGCAGCGATCTATGTATCGAGCGTTATTCAAAGCCGTGCAGTGAAAACACGGTCGACCCACAATAAAGAGAATAGGTGATGTCATGAAGAAAGGTGTAATGCGCCCCGGCCACGTGCAACTGCGTGTACTGGACATGGGCAAGGCCTTGGAACACTACGTCGAGTTGTTGGGCCTGATCGAGATGGATCGTGACGACCAGGGCCGTGTCTATCTGAAGGCCTGGACTGAGGTTGACAAATTTTCTGTAGTGCTACGCGAAGCTGATGAGCCAGGTATGGATTTCATGGGTTTCAAGGTGGTGGATGAGGTGTGTCTCCAGCAACTCGAGCAGGATCTGCAGGCATATGGCTGTGCCGTCGAACAGTTGCCGGCGGGCGAACTCAACAGTTGCGGTCGGCGTGTGCGCTTCCAAGCCCCCTCCGGGCATCACTTCGAGTTGTATGCTGACAAGGAATACACTGGCAAGTGGGGTGTGAGTGAGGTCAATCCCGAGGCTTGGCCGCGCGATCTGAAAGGTATGTCGGCGGTGCGTTTCGATCATTGCCTGCTGTATGGTGATGAACTACAAGCCACTTATGAGTTGTTTACCGAGGTACTTGGCTTTTACCTGGCCGAGCAAGTGGTCGATGCCGACGGTATACGCCTAGCCCAGTTTCTAAGCTTGTCGACCAAGGCCCACGATGTGGCTTTTATCCAGCATGCGGAGAAGGGTAAGTTCCATCATGCCTCATTCTTCCTCGAAACCTGGGAGGACGTGTTGCGCGCTGCCGACCTGATCAGCATGACCGACACCTCGATCGATATCGGCCCGACCAGGCACGGCCTGACTCACGGCAAGACCATTTATTTCTTCGACCCGTCCGGCAACCGCTGCGAGGTGTTCTGCGGCGGGAATTACAACTATCCGGATCACAAGCCGGTGACTTGGTTGGCCAAGGATGTGGGCAAGGCGATCTTCTATCACGACCGGGTGCTCAACGAACGATTCATGACCGTTATGACCTAAAGGCCCAGCTCGACTTATTGCAGAGATTACGCAGATGAAAGAGATCAAACACTTCATTAACGGTGCCTTCGTCGGCTCGGCCAGCGGCCGTACCTTCGAGGACATCAACCCGGCCAACGGCCAGGTGATCGGCCGCGTCCACGAGGCCGGACGCGCCGAGGTCGATGCGGCGGTCAAGGCCGCCCGTGCCGCGCTCAAGGGCCCCTGGGGCAAGCTGAGCGTGGCCGAGCGCGCGGAGATCCTGCATCGCGTGGCCGATGGCATCACGGCGCGCTTCGACGAATTTCTCGAGGCCGAATGCCTCGACACCGGCAAGCCCAAATCCCTGGCCAGCCACATCGACATTCCGCGCGGTGCGGCCAACTTCAAGGTGTTCGCTGACCTGCTGAAGAATGTCGCCAACGAAGCCTTCGAGATGGCCACGCCGGATGGTGCCGGAGCGATCAATTATGCGGTGCGCCGGCCCAAGGGGGTGATTGGGGTGATCAGCCCGTGGAACCTGCCGTTGTTGCTGATGACCTGGAAAGTCGGCCCGGCCCTGGCCTGCGGCAATACCGTGGTGGTCAAACCCTCCGAGGAAACCCCGCTGACCGCAACGCTACTGGGCGAGGTGATGCAGGCCGCTGGCGTGCCGGAGGGCGTGTACAACGTGGTGCACGGCTTCGGCGGCGATTCGGCCGGGGCCTTCCTCACCGAGCACCCGGATGTTGATGCCTACACCTTCACCGGCGAAACTGGCACGGGCGAGGTGATCATGCGCGCCGCGGCCAAGGGTGTGCGCCAGGTGTCGCTGGAACTGGGCGGCAAGAACGCCGGTATCGTGTTCGCCGACTGTGATATGGACAAGGCCATCGAGGGCACCCTGCGCTCGGCCTTCGCCAACTGCGGCCAGGTCTGCCTGGGTACCGAGCGCGTCTACGTCGAGCGGCCGATCTTCGACGCGTTCGTCGCCCGCCTCAAGGCTGGCGCCGAGAGCCTGGTGATCGGCCCGCCGGACGACGCCAGCAGCAACTTCGGCCCGCTGGTCAGCCTCAAGCACCGCGAAAAAGTCCTCAGCTATTACCAGCAGGCGCTCGATGACGGCGCCACCCTGGTCATCGGCGGCGGCGTGCCGGACATGCCGGCGCACCTGGCCGGCGGCGCCTGGGTGCAGCCGACCATCTGGACTGGCCTCTCCGACGATTCGGCAGTGGTTACCGAGGAAATTTTCGGCCCCTGCTGCCATATCCGGCCGTTCGACACGGAAGAGGAAGCCATCGAACTGGCCAACAGCCTGCCCTATGGCCTGGCGTCGGCGATCTGGACCGAGAACGGCTCGCGAGCCCACCGCGTCGCCGGGCAGATCGAGGCCGGCATCGTCTGGGTCAACAGCTGGTTCCTGCGCGACCTGCGCACCGCCTTCGGCGGCAGCAAGCAGTCGGGCATCGGCAGGGAAGGGGGTGTGCACTCGCTGGAGTTCTACACCGAGCTGAAAAACATCTGCGTGAAACTCTGAGGTGCTCATGACTGCATCCCTGAAGACACACCCGCAAGCAGCGCAGCAGGCTGCGCAACAGGCTCCAGAGCGTAGCCCCGAGCTGGGGCGCGAGATCCTCGCCGCCGGCTGGCGCACCAACCTGCTGGAGCAGGGCAGCGGCTTTCCGCTGCTGCTGATCCACGGCTCCGGCCCTGGCGTCACCGCCTGGGCCAACTGGCGCCTGGTCATGCCGCAGCTGGCCCAGAATCGTCGGGTGCTCGCCCCGGACATGCTCGGCTTCGGTTACAGCGAGCGCCCGGCGGATGCTCACTACAGCCTCGACACCTGGGTGCTGCATGCCCTCGGCGTGCTGGATGCCCTGGGTATCGCTCAGGCCGACCTGGTCGGCAATTCCTTCGGCGGCGCCATCGCCCTGGCCCTGGCCGTGCGGCATCCCGAGCGGGTGCGCCGGCTGGTGCTGATGGGCAGCGTCGGCGTGCCCTTCGAACTGACCCCGGGCCTGGATGCGGCCTGGGGCTACACGCCAACGCTGGCCAACATGCGCGCGCTGCTCGACTTCTTCGCCTTCGATCGCGGCCTGGTCAACGACGACCTGGCCGAGCTGCGTTACCAGGCGAGCATCCGTCCCGGCTTCCAGGAGTCCTTCGCCGCCATGTTCCCGGCCCCGCGCCAGCGCTGGATCGAGGCACTGTGCAGCGACGAGCGGGCGATCCGTGCGCTGCCCCACCCGACCCTGGTGGTGCATGGCCGCGAAGACCAGATCATCCCGCTGGAGACCTCGCTGACCCTGGCCCACTGGATCGCCAACGCCCAGTTGCACGTCTACGGCCACTGCGGCCACTGGACCCAGATCGAACACGCTGGCCGTTTCGCCCGCCTGGTCGAGGATTTCCTCGCCGAGGCCGCCCCCCTTTCCTGAGAGAGAAACAACTTATGGACCAGATATTGATCAACGAGCTCGGCGACGAGCTGTACCAGGCGATGCTCAACCGCGAGGCGAT
>JBFKAF010000152.1:0-7371 GCA_041621735.1 Pseudomonas sp. | reverse complement strand
CGGTGAACTGGGTGACGCTCAGGGCGTCGTTCTCCGGGTCGCTGTCGTTGCTCAGGACGTTGCCGCTGGCGGCGGTGTCTTCGGTGACGGCGACCGGGCCGTCGTTGACGGCCAGCGGCGCGTCGTTGACCGGGCTGACGGTGAGGGTCACGGTCTGGGTGCTGGACTCGCCGGAGGCGGCGTCGGTGACGGTGTAGGTGAAACTGTCGGCGCCGTTGTAGTTGGCGTCCGGGGTGTAGCTGTAGCTGCCATCGGCGTTGAACACCAGGCTGCCGTTGTTGACGCCGGTGGCGACGGCATAGGTCAGGGTGCCACCGGAGGTGGTGCTGTCGTTGCCGGTCACCGAGCCGGTGATCACGCTGTCTTCATCGCCACTGGCGCTGTCGTCGGCGGCGCTGAGGTCGACCGCCGGATTGACGGTAATGGTGGCGGTGGCGACGTTAGACGTCAGCTGGCCATCGGTGATGGTATAGGTGAAATCAGCCACGCCATTGAAGTTGGCGTTGGGGGTGAAGGTGACGGTGCCGTTGGGGTTGAGTACGGCGGTACCGCCATTGCCACTGGTGACGCTGTTGATTGTCAGCGGCGAGTTTTCGGCGTCGGTGTCGTTGCCGGTCAGTTGGACGGCGGTGAAGGTCACCGGGGTGTCTTCGGTTGCAGTCAGGTTGTCGCCGTTGGCGATCGGTGCATCGTTCGGGGTGACGAGGACTTCGTCGGCGGAGGCATTCGGTTCTTCATCACCGTTGGCGCCGTTGGCGTCCAGTCCTTGCGTCTCAAACCCGACAGTTGGATCCAGCTGCTGGCCCGTTTCATCCAGTAGTACAAAGCTGTGGCCACCCCCCGCCGCGCCAGTTGCTCCGGCACCTGCGCCAGGGCCTGCTGCGGTGGGCTCGAGGTCGGCAGTTGGGTCGAAACCGGCGGCGATGGCCTGCTCCAGTTCCGAGGCGGGTTCGTCCTCGGCTTGTGCCTGTTCAGCGTTGCCTGCTTGCCAGTTGCTGCTCTCAGCAATATTAAGCTGGTCGCCATTGGCCAGTTCCAGATTTACCGCGCCGCCGAGCTCGGTAATGATCTGTTCGCCCTGGAGGAGGCGGTCGCCCTCGAAGACCTGGCGTTTGAGTCCGTCGAGGGAAACAGCAAATACTTGACCAACAAGACTCTTAACGATGGCGACGATATTGCTCATGCCTAAGCTCCAGGCGCACTGTTGGCGCGGTGTAATCCTTGGGAGAGGTACCAGGACAATGTGAAGTCGTGGCAAGTAAATGGCGTCAGCTGATTGGCTTATTGCTAAATGGAATTAGCCATGTGCCAGACTATTGACCGCTTGGTCGCGATCATAAACAATTGCGGCCGCTAATGTCACTTTGATATTGATCACTTTATTTGTGTGATTTGGCTCACGCTAATTGAGCGACTAAATAACTGCTGTTGGTGCGATTGCCATGTGGCGATTAGCTCCCCGAGGGTTGGCATGCAGTCGACCCTAGCCTGAAAGGAATCCTCCAGATCATGCGTTTCCCAGCTGTTCTCCCCCTCGTACTCGCAGTGTCCCTATCGGCCCACGGGCAAACCCTCAGCGAAGCGATGCAAAGCGCGCTCGACGTGCATCCGGAAATTCAGGCTGGCGTCAATGCACGCTTGTCCGTCGAGGAGCAGATGAACGCGGCCAGGGGAGGCTACCTGCCGCAGATCGACTTGCTCGCCGGCTACGGCCGTGAGGGTACCGACAGCCCCAGCAGTCGTACGAGCAACGGGCATGAATTCAAGACCCTGACCCGTGGCGAGTCGAGCTTGCGCCTGCAGCAGATGATCTTCGACGGGTTCGCCACCAGCAGCGAGGTCGGCCGTCAACGTGCCACTGTCAATGCACGCGCCTACGAGGTGCTCGGTACCTCCGAACGCACCGCGCTGGACGTGGCCCAGGTCTACCTGGAGGTGCTCAAACGCCAGGATCTGGTGCGTCTGGCCGAGGACAACCTGCGCAGTCACGAGCGCATCTACGACCAGATATCGTTGCGCAGCCAGAGCGGCGTGGGACGCATGGCCGATCTGGATCAGGCCGAGGCCCGCCTGGCCCAGGCGCGCAATAACCTGATCACTGAGCAGACCAACCTGGCCGACGCCCAGGTCAACTACTTCAGTGTGGTCGGTCACGAGGCCAGCGAACTGAGCATGCCCTCGGGCCTGCCGGGCGGTTTGCCCGTGAGCCTGCAGGCCGCACGCGAGGAAATGCTGGCGAGCAACCCCTTCCTCAGCTCCGCCGAAGCCGATGTGCAGGCCAGCGAGCAGCAGTACGAGGCAGCCAAGTCTGCCTTCTATCCACGCTTCGACGCCGAACTGTCGCGCGGCGCCGACAACAACCTAGATGGCGAGCCGGGCCACAGCAATGAATGGCAGGCCATGCTGCGCATGCGCTACAACCTGTTTGCCGGCGGCAGCAACAAGGCCGACTTGCAGTCCAAGTCGCACCAGATCAATCAGGCCATGGACATCCGCAATAATGCCCTGCGGGTGCTGGCCGAAGACCTGGGGCTGGCTTGGAACGCGCTGCACAATGCCCGCCAGCAGTTGCCGATTGCCCAGCAATATGTCGATCACAGCAGCCGGGTCCGCGAGTCCTACCAGAAGCAGTTCACTCTAGGCGAGCGCAGTTTGCTTGACCTGCTCGACAGCGAGAATGAACTGTTCACCGCGTCCCGTCGTTTGGAGGACGTACGCTTCACTGAGCTGTTTACTCAGTACCGGATCAAGGCCACCATGGGCTCCCTGCTCAAGAGCCAGGGAGTGGTGGCGCCAATGGCCTCCGCACCGCTGGACGCGATCAAGGCCAAGGTGCAACTGCCAGGCCTGAATTGAGCGTCGTTTATCCCCTGTAAGAGTGACCCTCAGTGGCAGTAGACCTCAGCCAGCCCCAGACCCGTAGCGATCCTCGTGATCGCTACGACGATCCTCTGCTTGACAGCCTGCTGTCGCTTTGCGGCCTGCACCAGAAGTCGGTCAGTCGGGCCATGCTCACGGCCGGTCTGCCGCTGCCGGAGCAGCGCTTAACGATTGATCTGCTGCCTCGTGCGGCGGCGCGGGCCGGTTTGCAGGGCCGCTGGCTGCGGCGCGGCCTGCGGCAGATTCCGGCGCTGGCCATGCCGGCCCTGTTGCTGCTGCGCGAAGGGCGTTGTGCCCTGTTGCTCGGTTGGGACGAGCAGGGGCTGGCGCGGATCATGCCCAGCGAAAGTGAAGGTGGTGAGGTGCAGGTCAGCGCCGAGATTCTGGCCGAGGACTATGCCGGCCAGGTGTTCTTTGCCCAGCCGCAGCACAAGTTCGACTTCAATCGCGGCGAATTGATTCCGCGGGCCAATGCCTGGTTTCGCGACACCCTCAAACGCTCGCGTTGGCTGTACATCGATGCGATTGCCGCCAGTCTGCTGATCAACCTGATCGGCCTGGCGACGCCGCTGTTCGTGATGAACGTCTACGACCGGGTGGTGCCCAACCAGGCGGTTGCGACCCTCTGGGTGCTGGCCATCGGTATCTGCGGCGCCTTCCTGTTCGATCTGCTGTTGAAAACCCTGCGCGGCCTGTGTCTGGACTTGGCGGGCAAGAAGACCGACCTGATTATTTCTGCGACGCTGTTCGAGCGCATTGTGGGCATGGCCATGAAGGTTCGCCCGGCGCGGGTCGGCAGCTTCGCCCAGAATATTCATGAGTTCCAGAGCCTGCGCGACTTTCTCGCCTCGCTGACTCTGGCCAGCGTGATCGACCTGCCGTTTACCCTGTTGATTCTGGCGGTGGTGGCCATGATCGGTGGTCATCTGGTGTGGATTCCGTTGCTGGCCTTTCCTCTGGTGGCGCTGATCGGCTGGGCACTGCAGCGGCCCTTGGCGGAGACCATGGAGCGCAGCATGGCACTGTCTGCCGAGCGCCAGTCGAGCCTGATCGAGAGCCTGGCCGGGCTGGATGCGGTCAAGGTCAATAATGCCGAGAGCGAACGCCAGTACCTGTGGGAGCAAACCATTGGCACTCTCAGCCGTCTGGAGTTGCGCGCGCGCATGCTGTCCAGCCTGGCGATGAACTCGACCCAGCTGCTGCAGCAACTGGCCGGCGTGGTGATTATCGTCCTGGGGGTCTACCAGATCATCGCTGGCAACCTCAGCATGGGCGGTCTGATTGCCTGCTACATGCTCACCGGACGGGCGTTGGGGCCATTGACTCAGATGTCCGGCCTGCTGACGCGTTACCAGCAGGCGCGGGTCACCCTCGACTCGGTCAACCAGATGATGAACTTGCCGCAGGAGCGTCAGGAGGACGAACGGCCGCTCAAGCGCAAGTCCTTGCAGGGTGCGATCGAGTTCCGTCAGGTGGACTTCCATTACCCGGATCAGCAGCAGGCCGCCCTGGAGAAGATCAACCTGGTGGTTCGTCCGGGCGAGAAGATTGGCATCATCGGTCGTAGTGGCTCGGGCAAGAGTTCGCTGGCCAAGCTGATCGTCGGCCTCTACCAGGCGGACGCCGGCAGCCTGCTGGTCGATGGCATCGACGTACGCCAGTTGGATGTCAGCGATTTGCGCCACAACATCGGTTACGTACCCCAGGATATCCAGTTATTTTCCGGCACCCTGCGCGACAATCTGGTGTCCGGGGCGCGCTACGTCGAGGACGAACTGGTCCTGCAGGCCGCCGAACTGGCTGGCGTGCACGAATTCGCCCGGTTGCATCCCAAAGGTTATGAACTACAGGTCGGCGAGCGTGGACAGAACCTCTCCGGCGGCCAGCGACAGAACGTCGCGCTGGCTCGGGCGTTACTGCTCGACCCGCCGATTCTGCTGCTCGACGAGCCGACCAGCTCCATGGATAACTCCGGCGAAGAGCGTCTCAAGCAGCGTCTGGCCGCGGTAATCGGCAACAAGACCCTGCTGCTGGTGACCCACCGTGCCTCGATGCTCAGCCTGGTCGATCGGCTGGTCATCGTCGATCGTGGGCAGATCATCGCCGACGGACCCAAGGGTAGCGTCATGGAAGCGCTGAAGAAGGGGCAGATCAGTGTCGGCTAAGCAACCTATCGACGGCCCAGGCAAGGCTGTCAGCAGCTATTTCGGCAGTCGCAACGGCATGGGCGACGAGCCCTTGCCCGAGGTCAGCAAGGCGCTGATCGAGGATGCGCCGCGGGTGGTGCGGCTGACCATCTGGGGTCTGATCGCGTTTGTCGCCTTCTGCTTGTTGTGGGCGCATTTCGCCGTGGTTGACGAGGTGACCCGTGGCGACGGCAAGGCGATTCCGTCGTCGCGTCTGCAGAAAATCCAGAACCTCGAGGGCGGCATCGTCGCCGAGCTGTTCGTCCGCGAAGGGCAGGTGGTGAATGTCGACGACCCACTGCTGCGCCTGGACGATACCCGCTTCGCCTCCAACGTCGGCGAGACCGAAGCCGATCGCCTGGCTCTGCTATTGCGGGTCGAGCGTCTCAGTGCCGAGGTCCAGGGACGCGAGCTTGAGGTGGCCGAGGAGGTGCGCGACAAAGCACCGCGCCTGGCCGAGAGCGAGGAGCAGCTGTTCAATAGTCGCCGCCAGCAGTTGCTGGACGAGGTGGCCGGGCTCGAGGAGCAGCTGGTTCAGCGCCGCCAGGAGTTGCGCGAATTCGCCTCCAAGCAGTCGCAGTTCAGCAACAGCCTGAATCTGCTGCGCCAGGAAATTCAGATGTCCGAGCCGCTGGTGGCCGAGGGGGCTATTTCCCGGGTCGAGGTCCTGCGCCTCAAGCGCGCCGAGGTGGAAAGTCGCGGCCAGTTGCAGGCCACTACTCTGGCGATGCCGCGGGCCGAGGCGGCAATCAAGGAGGTCGAGCGCAAGATCGACGAGACCCGCGGCCGCTTCCGCAGTGACGCCCTGACCGAGTTGAACGAGGCGCGTACTGAGTTGAGCAAGATTCAGTCCACCGGCAAGGCCCTGGAAGACCGGGTCAATCGCACCCTGGTCATTTCGCCGGTGCGCGGCATCGTCAAGCAGTTGCTGATCAACACCATCGGCGGGGTGATTCAGCCGGGCAGCGACCTGGTGGAGATCGTGCCACTGGACGACAAGTTGTTGGTCGAGGCGCGTATTCGTCCACAGGACATCGCCTTCCTCCATCCGGGCCA
The DNA here is from genome assembly GCA_041621735.1 of Pseudomonas sp. GTDB lineage: Bacteria > Pseudomonadota > Gammaproteobacteria > Pseudomonadales > Pseudomonadaceae > Aquipseudomonas. Next base: position 1,249 of record JBFKAF010000152.1, on the reverse strand, counting down.
GGAGGCCGTGGTCAAGTTCTCCGCCTACGACTACACCATCTATGGCGGACTCAAGGCCGAACTGGTGCAGATCGGCGCCGATACCGTGACCGACGACGAGGGCAACAGTTTCTACGTGATCAAGCTGCGCACCGACCGCAGTCATCTGGGCAGTGAAGAGCACCCGTTACTGATCATTCCCGGGATGGTCGCATCGGTCGACATTATCACCGGCAAGAAGAGTGTGCTCAGTTACCTGTTGAAACCGATCATCCGTGCTCGCGCCGAGGCCTTGCGCGAGCGCTGATCGGCGCTATGGGCGGATAAGCAAGCCGCAGGTATCTGCGGTTTTTTGGCTATGTCCCAATAGTGTGTTGCATGGCACGACCCACCTCCTCCTCCTGCGTTAAGTAGATCCGGGTGGGTTAGGCGCCTGGCACAAGGCTATTGGCTGGTACCCGGTCAGTTACGGCGTAACCCACCATGATCAGCACGCTGACCGCCCCTCGGTGGGTTACGCGGCGCGCCAATGATGCAGTTGATTTTCGGCGCTATGACCTGCGCCGTTAACCCACCCCACAAAAGCTGCGGCCAACACATCACGGAGACATAGCCTTTGTTTGCTGTCGGCACGGCTACTCGACGAACAACTGCTGCACCACGGAAAAATCCTTCTGGCCTTTGCCCTGCTTGAGTAGCAGGCGATACAGCTGCAGGGCCAGGGCGCCCATGGGCGTGCTGCTGCCGCTGTGCTGTGCGGCCTCCTGGGCCAGGCCGAGGTCCTTGGCCATCAGTTCGGCCATAAAGCCGCCACTGTAACCCTTGGACGCCGGGGCGTTTTCCATCACCCCCGGCCAGGGGTTGTACTTTTCCAGGGTCCAGTTGCCGCCCGAACTCTGGCGCATGATCTCGGCCAGCACGGCCGGGTCCAGGCCATTGGCCACGCCCAGGGCCATGGCTTCTGCGGTGGCGATCATCTGCACCGCCAGCACCTGGTTGTTGCACACCTTGGCCACCTGGCCGGCGCCATCCGGGCCGGCGTGGAAGATGTTCTTGCCCATGGCCTCGAAGATCGGCCTGGCCTTGTCCAGGACTGCTGCCTCGCCACCGATCATGAAAGTCAGGGTGCCGGCCGCTGCGCCCGCGGTGCCGCCGGAGACCGGTGCGTCGAGCAATTCGATGCCGCGTTCGGCGGCGGCCTTGTGTACCTTGCGCGCGGACTCCGGGGCAATGGTCGAGCATTCCAGTACCAGGGTGCCTGGCTTGAGCG